>JAZDHC010000036.1:0-3430 GCA_043806395.1 Candidatus Desantisiibacteriota bacterium
ATTTCTACTTCCATGTGCGGGGGTTAAATGTATACTTTGGAGTGGTTAAAGCGATAAACCTTCTTCAATACATATTAAGAATGTTCTTCAAGGTTGATAAAGAACCAACTTTATCTTACCCACACAAATCGTAATAGAGCCCTTTCCCCTTTCTATTACCTGATTACCGATTACCGATTACTTATATTATAGGAGAAAACCATGTCAATAAAAAAACAACTCGATAAACCATATGATTATCTTAATAAGGCAATTGCCCTTATCCTATGCCTCCTTGTCTGCATTGTTCCCCTCTATTTTGGCTTAAACATGAACAGCCTTGATATTCAGAAATTTGCCTGTTTACATGTCCTTATGGTCATTATCCTCTGGCTCTGGATTGGACAAATAGTGTTAAGTGGTAAAATACAACTTGTTTGGAGTCCATGGTGTTGGCTGGTGCTAATTTATGCAGGGGTTGCTATAGCTGCAACAGTATGTTCTGTGAATCCAATGGTTAGCTTTCTTGGGTTTTACGGTCATCATGAGGGGCTATTATCCTTAATCAGTTATGTGGTGTTATTCTTTATTACCATTAATTTTATTGATAGGGCAAAGATACCCTGGATATTAATTGCTGTCACCCTTTCCTGCGTTGTTGCTGGTTCATACGGGGTTATTCAGAGGCTTGGGCTTGATCCGGTAAAGTGGGAGTTGTTTAATGCTGGAAGGTGTCCCGCTACCTTTGGTAATCCGATTGGTTTTGGCAATTATCTCTCATTTGGGCTTTTGTTTGGGTTTTGCTTGTTTTTGTTTTCACTCACCAACAAGCCAATATCGCAACCTGTCCCAAAGAAAAAGAACACAAAAAAACAGTCATCTCAAACATCTTCCAGTCAAAATCTCAAATACATTTACGCTATATCCCTTGTCCTGTCGTATCTTGGTTTTTGCACATCTCAGACCAGAGCATCTTACCTTGGATTGTTTGGTGGGCTGGTGCTGATATTTGGCTTGTCATGGAAGGCGGCTCTTAAGAAAGAGGTGCTGGTTATAGCTGGGATTATCCTTATCATTACCATTGGGTTTAACCTCAATCCAGAGACATCTATGTTTTTGCGATTTAAACAGGTTGCAAGCGATTTAGCCACAAAGGCAACACAACCAGAGGGTGAGGTTAAGGGGCAGCCATCCGGACCCGGCAGATTTTTTATATGGAATAGTGTTTATCACATTGTCAAGGCAAATCCCATCCTTGGCACAGGACTTGATACCCTGGGTATTGTTTACCCTCAATACAAGTCCCTTGAATCAGCCAGGGCAGAGGGTGCCTATGCAGTGGCTGCATCTGCTCACAATGAATTATTGGATATTGCAGCGTCTTCTGGATTGGCAGGGGTATTTTCTTACCTTTGCTTGCTTGTCTTTTTTTGCATCCTCTGGATAAAGGCATATCAATCATCTCCTGACCAAAGGCTTTACCTTTGTGCCATTGGTGGTGGCATCATTGCCCACCTTATTCAAAATCAATTCAGTCCCACTGGCATTGCTGATTCCTGTGCCTTCTGGGTAATGCTTGGATTAATAGTTTCATCTGGTGCGGATGAACCAAAAATAATAAGGCTGAATTGGCTGAATGATTGGATAGTAAAGATAATAATCATATTCGCTGCTATTGCTGGTGGGCTGATATTTTTAATCTATATGGTTATCAAACCATGTATTGCAGATTTTAACTATGAACAGGGTACACTTTTAACGGGAAATACAGAGATGGAACAGCAAGCCATCTACCGCTTTGAACGGGCAGTAGAATATAACCCACATGAAATTCAATACATGCGAGAGGTGGCAGCGTTTTATGTTAACAAGGCTCAGGTAACCCCACAAAAAGAAACCTTGGATAAAACAATTAAGTGTGCCCAAACCCTGATAAAATTTAATCCTTATGATGCTGTGGGACATTGCATTATTGGTGCCTCCTATTATCTTTTGAACAAGATTGGTGAGTCCCCACTTTCACTGGCATTATCCCCATACCAGCAAGCAATCAAGGCTGACCCACTCAATCCTGATCCGCATAACTGCTTGGGATTGGTTTATTTAGAGATGAAGGATTACAAAGGAGCAAGGAAAGAATTTAAGGAAGCACTCCAGTCAGATGTCAGCTATTCTGTAGCAGTTAACAATCTCCATCGCACTTATCTTGAGGAGGGGAAGATTGAGGAAGCCATAGCTGACTACAGGGAATTATTGAAGATAGATCCTCAGGTCAGGAGTGTATTGCTTCGGGAAAAATTGGTTGATGTTTATTTAAGGTTGGGCAGACAGGATGAGGCAAGGAAGGAATGTGAGGTTATAAAAAGGCTTGAGCCGGGGAATGCGGTGGTAAAACAGGTGATTGGAAGTAGTCGTTAGATTGTGACCTGTGCAGTTAGAATTTACATTTTACTCCTGTTGACATCACAGGAGTACATATGAGTATTTTGCAACGGATAAAACAAAAAGTTATTGATAAAGCATATTATTTATCATCCCATGCAGAAGAAGAGATGTGGACAGATAATTTAGAAATTGTTGATATTGAGAATGCTATCCTTAAAGGACGAATAGAAAAAAGAATGACTCAAGACTTACGGGGCACTCGTTATCGTATTGAAGGTCCATCTTTAGATTTACGGATTATTCATGTTATATGCCGATTTGATGAAAAGACGGAGCTTTTAATTATAACAGTTTATGTATTATCAGGAGGGAAGGAACTATGATTTGCGAATTCTGCGGAGGTAAAACAAAAAATCGTAGGGTTGAAAAATCTCATTGGTTACACAACAGATTGTATTTTATTGAAAATGTAGAAGCGGAAGTTTGTTGTGATTGTGGAGAACGATATTTCCATGCCAGAGTACTTGATACAATCAATGCCATGCTTCAAACTCCACATAAAATTGAAAGGTGTCTTGAGGTTGAGGTTGTAAGAGCATAAGATTATTTGCAAGTGTTTTTTGCCGTTGTTAGATTGAAGATTTGCCACAGAGTTCGCAGAGGGCACAGAGAAACTCACACATGCCAGTAGCAAGTGCAACAATATTGCGGTCAGCCTGTCGGGCAAGGAGTTCGGAAACTATTGGTTTGAGACAGGCTCACCTGCATTTTTATTAAAGGTATTGAAGGATAAGCGGTATTATGTCCCAGACCTTGAAGAGATAAGGGCAGGAGAATCATTGATATGTGCCTTTGATGTAGACTTTATCGAGCCTGAAGCATTGTTGTTTCAAACAGGATACCTGACGATAAAGGATAAAAAGAACGTAACTACTCAGCTATTGTTATTTCAGACACATTTTGAATCAGCCAACTATTCAAAGAGTGTAAGTAAGGTAAAAGGGAACAGGGAAGAGATTAAAGGGAAAAGGGAAAAAGCTGGAAAAAGGGGAAAAAGAAACATAAT
>JAZDHC010000037.1:0-19629 GCA_043806395.1 Candidatus Desantisiibacteriota bacterium
GGAGAACAAAGACTATGAAAGTATTTTTAATCAATCCACCGGCGAAAGATAAGGTAAAGGTTGTTCGTGAAGGCAGGTGTATGCAGAGGAAGGGGGCATGGACAGCAGTCTGGTCACCCCTGTCACTTGCACTTTGTGCTGCTGTGTTGGAACAAGAAGGAGGGATTGAGGTTAGCCTTCTTGATTACACTGTAAAAGAGGGGACACCAGAGCAATTAATGTCTCAAATAAATAGCCTTAAACCAGACTTGGTCGTGTTAAATGTTACTACTCCATCCATTGAAGACGATCTTAAGATGGTAACCATGGCAAAGCAAGCATATCCAGAAACCAAAACAGCTATCCTCGGTATCCATCCCACAGCCCTTCCAAATGAATGCTTCAATGCCTGTAATGAGCTGGATTATATCATCAGGAGAGAGCCTGAGATTACCTTACGAGAGTTATGCAGGACACTTTCCTCTGGTGGACAGGGGAGCAAACATATAGGTTTGCCCCTACTGGTTGAGGGTATCTCTTTTCGCAAGGGAGATAAAATAATCCATAACCCGCCTCGTCCCTGGCTTGACATGGATGAACTTCCTCATCCAGCATGGCATTTGATTGATACGGCTGATTACATTATGCCGTTTCATAATGTGCCATTCCTTCTAATTGCAACCTCACGAGGTTGTCCATATCCATGTACCTTCTGTGCAGACAGTACCTATTATGGTAAAATCTTACGCAAACGCTCCCCGAAAAAGCTGATAGATGAGATGGAATGGGTGGGGAAGGTGTTTGGCATCCATGAATTTCTTTTCTGGTCAGAATCCTTTACCTTAGATTCAGGGTTTGTTATGGCTGTATGTGATGAGATTATGAAACGAGGACTACAAATTTCATGGGTATGTAACAGTCGGGTAGATCATGTAAATTTAGAGATGTTAATGGCTCTTAAAAAGGCTGGCTGCTGGATGATAGGTTATGGGATTGAATCAGGCAGTCAGGCTGTGTTGGATAGTATAAAAAAGGGCACTACTATTGAACAAATCAGAAAGGCTGTAGAATTATCTCATCAGGCAGGGCTGGAGGTTTCCGGACATTGTGTTTTGGGATTACCAGCTGATACCCTTGCCACCATCAAGCAAACCATAGACTTTACCATAGAGCTTGACCTTGACTTTGTCCAGTTTTACTGTGCTGTGCCTTTTCCAGGTTCTAAAATGTATGAACAAGCATGTCATAATCATTGGATTAATACCACCAATTGGTCAATGTTTGAACAAAACATTTCTGTTCTGGATTATCCACACCTTACTGCCAGTGAGATCATGAACCTCAGACGAAGAGCATATAGAAAATTTTACTTGAGACCAAGGATGATACTCAAGGTATGGAAAAGATTGAAAAAACTATCTGATTTCAGGGTGTTTTTTCAGATGATACGGGAGTTTATGACATGGGTGTAATGAAAAAAAATATCCTTGCTGTTCTTTTTTTTATCGCCATAACCATCATCTTTTTCTCCCCTGTATTGTTTACCGAAAATACTTTTGTTTTTAGAGACTTTTACCGCTATTACTACCCATTTTATCACCTGAAGGTCAGTCTGATAAAAGATGGTATCTTTCCCTTCTGGAATCCCTATCTTTTTTCAGGGACACCCTTGTTTGCTTTAATTCAGCTCGGCACATTGTATCCCCTGTCCATACCCTTGTATCTGCTGCCCTTTGGTTTGGGCATAAAGCTCTTTATAATTATTCACTTTCTGCTTTCTGGTATCTTTATGTATTGTCTGGGGAAAGTCCTTAATCTAAAAACAAGTGCCTCTCTGGCAGCAGGCATTACTTTTTCCTTTAGCAGCTTTTCGTTATGTATGATTGCTCATCCCAATATTCTGTGTTCAATGACATGGATGCCCCTCATTTTATGCCTATACCATACAGCCTTAGTCAGAAGGTCATTGTCGTGGATGATTCTTAGCGGGGTATGTATTGCCCTTCAGATTTTGGCCGGGGAGCCTGTGGTATCATATATGACGATACTGGTATTATTCTTTTATGGAATATGTTCTCCAATTGGTGGCAAATATCGTTTCATCACCCTGCCCTTACCCATCCTTATTGGCGTTGGCTTAAGTCTTATCCAGTTGCTGCCCTTTCTTGAACTCACTCTTTTTTCTGCAAGGGCACATGGGATAGGGTACATGGAAGCAACAGATTGGTCGTTGCATCCAGGGGAGTTATTAAATCTAATCATCCCATTTTTTTCAGATATAATGAGGCTTCCCAGACAGGGGCTTCTCTTGAGCATGTATATGGGAATTATTCCCTTAAGCATGATCTGCCTGAGTATTGTTTGTTTCCAGGGGGGAAATCAAAAATCAAAAATCAAAAACCTCGCACTTTTTTGGGCAGGAGGTTTTCTAATCTCCATCCTTCTATCACTTGGTTGCTATTTCTTTTTATATGAATTGCTTTATCAATATCTGCCCGGGTTTAATATGATGAGACATGCGGTTAAATTTATTGGAATTGCAACCTTTTGCGGGGCAGTACTAACTGGATATGGATTTAATCTTCTGCCGGATCGCAAGAAGGAATTTATCTGGATACTTCTGTCAATGCTCATGGCCTGTATCTGTCTCTGGGGTATAGGCATAATCAAGCAAGGTGTACCCTTTTGGGGACAAATAATTGGGGGGCAGCAATATCTTCCAGTAATTCCTATTATATTAATCCTTAGCAGTCTGGCATTTCTAAGAAAAAAGGCAAGAACTACTTCTCTGATGCTGATGCTGATAATAATGGCAGATCTTTTCTTTTATGGATCAAGCCTTACCCCTGTGATTTCTCAGAAATTTTATGACCAAAAGCCAGCTCTTGCCGAATGGCTTGAAAGAGAGTCAGTAAATTATCGGTATCTCCTTAATCCTGCTACAGAAGGGGCTCATCTTCAAGATGTGAAGGGTAAAGATATTACGGAAAATAAATGTCCCAACCTACAATTGGCTTACTGGCATGGTAAATCCATTCTGTTTTGCAATCTTGGACTTCTCTGGCGTATCCCTGATGCCTCTGGGTATGAAGCCATGGCTATCAGGGATTATGAAAAATTTATATGGCATGTAAGAAATGAAAAACTGCCCTCTATCTATCACCTCTTGTGTATGTTAAATGTCAAATACATTGCCTCTGAAACACCCCTCCTATGTGATGGATTAGAGTTGGTACGAGTTACCCAGAATATTCGAGTATACAAAAATAGAGGTTGCCTGCCCAGGGCATTTTTTGTCCCTAAAGCAACTGTTGTGGCAAATAAAAAGGAGGCATTTTATTATATTATGCGTCCGGAATTTGATCCAACAAAGGAGGTGGTTGTTTTCGAAAAGGTGCCCCTATCATCTAAAATTCAAACCGTAGGGACAACCCTTGTGGTTGTCCGTATTGACAGTTATCAACCAAATGAGATAATCATCCAGGCTAAGGCTAACACCCATGGTTTTTTGTTCTTAGGAGATGCCTATTATCCAGGATGGAAGGCTTATCAGGATGGGAAGGAAACAAAAATATATCGGGCAAATTATATCTTTCGAGCCATAGAGATTACTCCCGGTACTCATAACATCAAATTTATTTACTATCCGCAGGTCTTTAAGGTTGGAATGGTTGGAAGTTTTTGTACGGTTTTGCTGATAATCATTGCTTGGGTATTAATTCATCGCAGAAAACATGGCAAGCAAGATTAAAAAATGTTAATGGGAAATGATCAACATTTTACTCATATGGGGTTATGAGATTAAAATCTTCTACCGCCGCCACTGCCACCACCACCATAATCTCTTCTTGGTTGTCTATCTCTGTCTCCGCCACCGCTTCGACCGCCGCCGTAACCGCCGCCACCCCTTTCATCTCTGCTTTTTGGTGGTTTGGCTTCATCAACCCTTAATGTCCGTCCTGAAAAATCGGAACCATTCAAGGCTTCTTTAGCCTTATTTGCTTCGTCTGGGGTTGACATTTCAACAAACCCAAAGCCCTTACCTTCAATAATATTTACCTGACTGACCTCTCCATAAGCGGAAAACAATTCTTTTAATTGCTCATTTGTCACAGAATATGTGAGGTTTCCTACATACAATCTACTACCCATTCTTTCTTTCCTCCTGAAATTAAGTAAAATCGGTCTAATAATGTTTCTTCAGAGACAGAAAAGTGAAATAACCGTTCCAATACTCCACGAAAGACATTATAAGTACCATAACTTTTGAAGATTTTTACCCCCTTTATAATTTGTCAATCATTTCCCTGCTATTTATGCTATCATAAAATATGGGAAAAGTCAAGTAAAACATGTTGACAATTGATAAATAATATGATATATTATAATCATTCAGCCAATAAGGTGGAATATATGCAATCCAATAAAATAGTTGACATTTAATTTGCCACAAAGGTACTAAGGCTCAAAGTTACACAAAGCGTTAATTCATCTTTTATGTTTCTTTGTGTCTTGGTGGCATATGTAAAGTTAATTATTGGATTCCATATAAATAAAAAAAGATAAGGAGAGGTAAAGAAAATGCAAGTTCACAAGTCTGTAATCAAGAGGGAAAGGCAAAGCAAAAAGCGGAATATCAGAAATACAGCAGTAAAGTCAAGGATGAAAACCTTAATAAAGAATGTTCATACAGCTACGGCTACAAAAGAGGGTGTTGAAATTTCATTAGCTGAAGCCATTTCTGCTATTGATAAGGCAGCAAACAAGGGGATCATTCATAAAAATGCTGCCAATAGAAAAAAATCCAGACTTTGTCTGAGTGTTAATGTTGCAAAATAAGGGGGTAAAATGAAATGACTATGGAAAAACTGGAGCAATTAGAACAATATGTTAATAAACTTATTAGTGAAATAGAACGGGTTACAAAAGAAAATCAACAGTGTAAAGAACAGATTGCTAATTTTCCTTATGAGGATATGGAATCCTTGAAATCAGAAAATGAATCCTTAAAAGATGAACAAGATCAACTCAAATCAAAGATAGAAATGATGTTATCCTTGATAGAAAAAGTATCGTTGTAGGAATTGTTCAGGCGGGGAGGGGAAGAATATGCCTCAATATCCACATAGAATGGAAATAAAAATATGTGGTAATACCTATCGAATTCTTGGAGATGAAAATCCTGAGCATATAAAAAAAATATCAGAATATGTGGATGCTAAAATGCGGGCAATTACTACAGATTCTGATATGGTCTCAACGGGTAAGGTAGCTGTATTGACTGCTCTTCATATTGCTGATGAGTTTTTTAAGACAAAAGACAAAACAGAGGAAAAGTTATCATCTTTGATAAAAAAAATAGAATCTACTTTGAAAAAAAGTGAAGGACGCCTCTAAAAACTAAAGTCAAGTTCAGTGGGTTTTTAGAAGTGCCCTGAAGAAAATATCGTCTTCCCGCAAATATATGTCTATAAATCAGCATTAATCTGTATCCTATTCGAAGGTATTTCCAAATGAAACAACTAATCATTGTAATTATATCCTTGATTATTGCTGGATGTAGTCAGAGCAAGTCTTATATTAAACCCTACGATTATCAGTCCAACCGTGAAGCAGTTCTTGTCTATGAAAAAGCTTTGCTGTATGAAAAAAAAGGCAATCTTGAGCTGGCTATAGCTGAGTTTCGACACTATCTCGACTATTATGACTCACTGTATCATGCAAATGAGGCACAGCTCGGCATTGCTGAATGCTATAAAACCCTTTCCCAATGGGATGAGGCAATTAGTAATTACAAAATATATATAAAAAAATATAAAAAATCTGAAAAAGTACCAGAGGCTATGTTCCAAATGGGAGAATGCTTAGAGACTGCCAATCAATGGCAAGAGGCAGTTGCTGCCTATAAAAAATTAATCGAAAATCATTTCCCAACCGTCTGGTCACAAAAGGCTCAGGAAAGAATTACAGAAATATTAACGAAGTTTCCAAGGGCAGCATGGGCAAGAAAGGAAAAGATAGCTGTGCGAACATTGGTGAGGACTATGTCAAGGAAGTAGGAGGAAATTATGTCAGGGTTTGAATATGTTGATGATGAGCTGTGTTGTGATCTCGTTGGTATTTCAGGGATTGCTGCTAAAATAAAAACGCCATTCTATCTTTACAGCTACGATACACTGAAGAAGAATTATCAGTCTTATGTAGATGCCTTTGCAACAACAAATTTATCAATTTGTTACGCTTGCAAAGCCAATTCCAATCTATCCATTCTTCGAGCTTTGGGAGAGATGGGGTCAGGCATGGATGTCCTTTCTCATGGAGAGCTATTTCGAGCATTAAAGGCTGGCATTTCTCCTGCAAAAATAGTTTTCAATGGAAATGGTAAGACAAAGGAAGAAATGGCTTATGCCTTGCAAGCAGGGGTATTTGCCTTTAATGTAGACTCCTTAAATGAGCTTTTTCTCCTTAATGAGATTGCCGGGGCAAATAATACTATAGCCAGAATAGCCTTGCGGGTAAATCCAGATATAAATCCATTAACCCACCCCTATGTAGCCACTGGATTGGCAAAAAGTAAGTTTGGCATACCTATTCATGAGGCAAAGGATGTGTATCAAACAGCCTCTACCCTTGAAAATATCAAGGTTGTCGGGATTCATTCTCATATTGGGTCACAATTGAGTAAGGTTGAGCTTTATCTTGAAACACTTAAAAAGATCATGTCCTTAGTTAAAGAGCTTCAGAATATTCATATCCATCTTGAATTTATTAATTTAGGGGGAGGGATTGGTATTCCTTATCAGGAGGGTGAATCCATGCCTCATCCAAAAGACCTGTCAGAACTAATCAGCTCAGTAGTAAAGGATTACAAACTCATTTTAGAGCCTGGACGAAGCATTGTTGGACCAGCCGGGGCATTGGTGACAAGAGTTCTTTACATCAAGCATACCCATAAGAAAAACTTTATCGTTGTAGATGCAGGCATGAATGATCTCCTGAGACCATCTATCTATGGTGCCTATCATCATGCAGTATTGGCAACAAAGCATATAAATGCTGATGAAATGCTATATGACATTGTTGGTCCAATCTGTGAGGAGGGTGATTTCCTTGCCCGAGATAGACAGATGCCCAGTGTAAAACAAGGAGATTTGTTGGTAATCAAGGATGCAGGAGCCTATGGATTTAGTATGTCCTCTAATTATAATTCCAGACCACGCGTGTCAGAGGTAATGGTTATAGATGGGAATGATTATGTTATTGGCGAACGGGAATCGTATGAGGATATGATAAGCAGGGAAAACATACCAGATATATTGAGGTAACATTCTTAACTGGTGATCAGGTAATCGGTATATTAATTATCTGGTAACCGATCACCTTCTCCCCTGTACCTTTGTGGTTATGTTTTCTTTATGGTGCGAGGAGCGGGACTCGAACCCGCACAGGTTGCCCCACCAGATCCTAAGTCTGGCGCGTCTACCAACTCCGCCATCCTCGCAAGGTGTATCTATAGAATAGCATACATCCTATGGGTTTGTCAAGGATTTTTACATATCAATTAAACTTGCCGTATGGCATATAAAGTTGCCACCCCTCTATTTGATGGGTTTTCATGGAGACAAACCTGTGCGATTCCTTACATTTACTCGACTTCAACAAATAGGATTAATCGTGCTTTCCTGTACTGCTATGTTGGCAAGTGGTATTATTATCAGTCAGAGTATAGCAGAAAAAAGGACTCCAAGTGTAAGATTTGTCCCTGAAGATATAAAAAAGAATACAAGTACCAATTTCAAACCCATAGATATAAACACTGCCTCTGCATGGGAACTCATGGTATTGCCAAGGGTAGGTTCCTGTACAGCTGCAAGGATCATAGAGTACCGCAAACAACATGGCGGATTTAGTTGCGTGGAAGAATTATTAAAGATTAAGGGGATCGGACCAAAAACATTAGAAAAGATACGGGAAGGGGTGTTTGTGGGAACAAATACTCTAAGACATGATTCTACAGCAACTATTCGGGTGATTAAAGAGGGCGATCACAAGGATCATTCCTACGGCACAAAAACAGGTTCAGTTGCAATTGTTCCCAAGGTGCAGAAACAACGGTTCCCTATCAACATCAATACTGCCTCAGCATCTGTTCTGGAGACATTACCCGGCATTGGCCCTGCAAAGGCAAAAGCAATCCAGGATTACAGAAATATTCATGGCTCATTTCAGAAAACAGAGGATATAACCATGGTCAAAGGGATAGGTGAAAAAATATTTGAACGAATAAGGTTATTGATTGCTACAGGGGAAAACACACAAGGATGCGATGTGTTACCTGAGGTTATTGAATCAGGAGGAAAATAAAAAATGTCTGTTCAACTACCAGAGGTGTTACTGCCAGAGGTGCTACCTCCTCATAAAATAGCCATCTATGATACAACCCTTCGGGATGGGACACAAATGGAAGGGATTAATTTCTCTCTCGAAGATAAGGTGCGGATTGCTAAAAGATTGGACCATCTTGGGGTTCATTATATCGAGGGTGGCTGGCCTGGTTCAAATCCAAAGGATATCAGATTCTTTGAAGAGATGAAAAATATTCAATTAAATCATGCTACGATAACAGCATTTGGCAGTACCAGACATGCAAAGAAAGCTGTGGATAAGGATCCAAATATTCAGGCATTACTGGCAGCACAAACAGGAACCATCTGTATCTTTGGTAAAACATGGGACTTACATGTCAAGGAGGCGTTAAATATCTTCTTAGAAGAAAACCTTGCCATGATACGAGAATCTGTTGCTTACTTAAAACAACATGGTAAAGAGGTTATCTATGATGCCGAGCATTTCTTTGATGGTTATAAGTCAAACCAGAGGTATGCCTTAAGTACCCTTGAGACAGCCATGAATGCCGGGGCAGACACCATTGTTCTCTGTGATACCAATGGAGGAAGCATGCCCCAGGAGATAGAGGCAGCCATTGCTGCGGTGAAAAAGGTGATTAAGATACCAATAGGTATCCATAGCCATAATGATTCTGACATGGCTGTGGCAAATACCATTACTGCGGTTAATGCCGGGTGTTGTCATGTTCAGGGCACAATAAACGGGTATGGTGAACGATGTGGGAATGCAAACCTGTGCTCGATTATTCCTAACCTAAAATTAAAGTTGGGGATTGATTGTATCTCTGATGAACAATTACAGAGTATTGCTGAGGTTTCAAGGTATGTCTCTGAATTGGCAAATATGGTTCCGCAGACGCATCAACCCTTTGTCGGGGCATCAGCCTTTGCCCATAAGGGTGGCATTCATGTCAGTGCAGTAAAAAAGAATCCGCTTACATATGAACACATTCAGCCTGAATTGGTGGGAAATTCAAGGAGAATCCTTATCTCGGAGCTTGCCGGACAAAGCAGTATCCTGCATAAGGCAGAAGAATACAACATAGATTTGTCCAAAAACACCGAAGATGTAAAAAAAATATTAAAAGAGGTAAAAGAGCTTGAGGATGCAGGCTACCAGTTTGAAGGGGCAGATGCATCCTTTGAATTGTTGATGAAAAAAACCGTAATGGGAGAGGATTATAAACCGTCCTTTACCCTGAAAAGTTTCAAAATAATTGTGGAAAAAAAAGAGGATGAAATATGTTCAGAGGCAACCATAAAGGTAGAGGTTGATGACAAGATGGAATATACTGTAGCCGAAGGGGATGGTCCTGTAGATGCCCTTGACAAGGCATTGAGAGAGGCATTGGAAGGGTTTTATCCTATCCTGAAGGGTGTCCATCTAACAGATTATAAGGTCAGGGTGCTTGACGCCAAGGATGGAACCGCAGCTAAGGTAAGGGTGTTGATTGAATCTTCGGATCTTAATGAGACATGGGGTACGGTTGGGGTATCTGAAAACCTGATTGAGGCATCTTATCAGGCATTGAGGGATAGCATTGAATATGTTTTACATCGGAAAATTAAGGAGATGTAAATATCATGACCGTAAAAAAGACATCCCTTTGCTTGCTCTCTGGCGGGCTTGATTCTATAGTGGCTACGACTATAGCTACCCAAAAGACAACGGTATTGTTGGGTATTACCATTGATTATGGACAGAGGGCAAGAAAACAGGAGATAGAGTCAGCAAGCAGGGTATGCAAGTATTTGGGAATTCCACATCGCGAGATTACCATAGATTGGCTGGGACAGACAGGCAGTGCAATACTTCAGCAGGGAAAGGATGTTCCAGAGTTCAGCTTTGAAAAAAGTGACCCAATCCAGACAGCCAAAGCTGTTTGGGTGCCCAATCGAAATGGTGTTTTTGTAAATATTGCTGCTTCATTGGCAGAGGAGATGGATGCAGATGTAATTGTGGTTGGCTTTAACAGGGAAGAGGCAGAAACATTTCCAGATAACAGCTTTGAGTTTGTTCAGGCTATTAATCAATCGCTATCTTTTTCTACCCTGCGAAAGGTACAGGTGATAAGTTTTACTCAAGAAATGAATAAAAATGAGATTGTAAAATTAGGGCAACGGCTATCTGCCCCTTTTCATCTTTTATGGAGTTGTTATCTTGGAGGGGCTAAGATGTGTGGTAAATGTGAAAGCTGTCAAAGATGTATGCGGGCATTTACGGCAGCAGGATGTTGGGAGATAATAAAAGGGAGGTTTGAGGATGAAACATAGGTTTATTCAGGAAAGGATTGATTATACAGGAAAACAGCTTCGATCCCATTGGATTTATGAAAATTTTGAGATACCAGGTGATGCGATTGTTGCATTTCGCGGAACAGCAGTCGTGGATAAATATTTGGTAGATATGGTGGACTTGTCAAAAAAGGAATATATCTATAGTGAGGATATGCTGCATTTTATTGTTGAGCATTTTTCTTTTGATCTGGAAAAAACTATTGCTTATCAAAGATTATTAATAGCTATCATGTGTGAAGGTGTTAACGATTATCTTAAAGGGTGTCAAATTAAAAGGTATGGGGATGACCTTTATGATGAACAGGATAAACTTACGGTCTCTATTGCTACCCTGACTCATGTCTCAACTATGATCCATGCCGGAATAAATATCTCCTCCAAGGGTACACCTGTTCCAACCAAAGGACTGTTGGATTATGGGATGTCTGAGGCAGATATTACTTCTTTTGTAGAAACAGTACTTTCCAGATATACAGAGGAAATAAAAAGTATGAAAATGGCACGATGTAAGGTGAGAGGGGTGAGGTAATCAGGGAAAAGGGCAAGTGCAAGACCTGCCCTTACAACAATATGTCCCTTCCCCCAACATTACACAATCCTTAAAATTGAAGAATGCCTCTGTGTAGCAAGCTCTTTCAGGGTAGCAATGGTTTCTAAATATATATCTACACCCCCCTGGATACCCCTTTCTCGCTTTTCCTCTTCAGAGACAGTTACCTTGCGACCAATTACTGGACCTGTACCGGTTGTTTCACCAAACTGGTCTGTATTTTCCAAAACCACCAGGCTGTCATCAAAGATGGTAAAATGTTGTAATTTTTTACACAATTCCGGTTGCCACTCCTTAAATTCATGTCTGAGAATAACTACTAATTCAGCTCGATTAGCTTCGCAAATCAATTCCCGTCGTTGAGATCGGATTATTTCCTTAATCTTATCTCGGGCAAAAACCTCTTTTGACATCACAAAAAATCGTGTAATCTTTATCTGTCTATCCTTTCGTTGAAGAAGGGATTTGTTTATCTCTTGAAGTTTTTGGTGAAAGATATCATCCTTCCATCTCTCTATCCAAAAATCAATACAATTTAATTCCTTTTGTGTCTCTTCGGTTTCTTTTGTGATAAGGTTATATAGTTCCTTCTTATCATCCATGAAACACCAACCATTTTTTTTCATCTCCTCTGCCCTTGTTTGCCATTTTACCAGACCTTCTTCAATCAGAATAACCTCTCGAAGAGCAATTTTTTTTAAGTAAAGATCCTCAATGCCCTCTGCAATGTGTCTCAAACTTTCCATGATTTAATTCCTCCTTTTTCCACTAATATCTCAGCAATCTGCACCGCATTGGATGCAGCTCCTTTTCGCAGATTATCAGATACAATCCACATATTTAACCCACAAGGAATGGATTCATCCTCACGAATCCTACCCACAAAGGTTTCATCCCTTCCCTCGGCATCAATGGCTAAGGGATACTTATTGTTAATGAGGTCATCAACAACTATTACACCGGGTGTATTAGATAATAGCTCTCTTGCCCTTTCCGGGGTTAATTTCTTTATCGTTTCAATATTCACAGATTCTGAATGTGACCGAAAAACAGGAACTCGCACTGTAGTCGCTGTTATCGCCATCTCTGGTGCTTCCATAATCTTTTTTGTCTCATTTACCATCTTCATCTCTTCTTTGGTATAGCCATTTTCAAGAAATACATCAATATGAGGCAGGCAATTAAAGGCAATCTGATGAGGATACACTTTCCTCTCTATCTCTTTATTTTCCAGTACCGCCTTAGATTGCATAGCTAATTCCTTTATTGCCGCCGAGCCTGTACCTGAAACCGCCTGGTAGGTAGAAACAACAACCCTTTTAATTATTGCCTCCTGATGAAGTGGCATTAATGCCACGACCATCTGAATGGTTGAACAGTTGGGATTGGCAATAATCCCATGATGCCTTTCGATAGCATGTGGATTTACCTCTGGCACAACTAAGGGAATATCTGTCTCCATGCGAAAGGCACTGCTGTTATCCACAACTATACAGCCCTCGGAAGCTGCTTTTGGTGCCCATTCCTTGCTTACACTTGCTCCGGCAGAGAACAGAGCAATATCAATCCCCTTAAAACACCCATCCTGTAGTTTTTCAACGATTACCTTTTCACCCTTGAACTCCAACTCCAGTCCTTCTCGTCTGTACCCAAAAAACCTTACCCTTTCTACCGGGAAATTTCTTTGGATCAATACCTCTCTCATCACCTGTCCAACAGCACCGGTTGCACCAACAACAGCTACAACATATTTTTTCATGGCATACTCCTTTTCACAATTACCGATTACCCTATTACCTTCCCACCTTTTCCTTCCCCGGCCACCATGGACCCTTATTTTTATTCACTGTTCCCTTCTTCGCAATGGCAATTTTTATCTCTTTTTCAAGCACTGGGTCGCATCCCTTAAGCAATTTTTCATTAAGAATATCAATTGCCTCTTCACTCCGTATCTCGCCCAAGGCATATGCAGCCGGCATTTGAATTTCTAATACCTCTTTATTCAACATCTCTTCCAATGCTGGTACAGCAGAGACATCACTTATCTTACCCAGAGCAACCACGGCAACTATCCTTATCTTCATTAACTCAGCAGGGTCATTGGCTACCTTAATAATCTCAGGGACAACCTCTGGATTCATGGTCATAGCCAATAGTTCAGCCATAACTATCCGAAATACCGTGTTTTTCTTTTTATTCTGGAATTCTTTTATCAAAACAGGTGCCGCAGGCTTACCAATGGTATCTATCCATACTATCTTGTGTTGGATAAGCTTGATTATCTCCTCCAGACTATATGTTTTTTTACAAACATCCTCAATCTCCTTGACGCATTTTTCTACCTCAAGATGGGTTTTCTTTAGCACAATCTGTTTTTTCTTGTCCTCATGTTTCTCTGAAAGGTGATACAATGTATAGAGACCACCAATTATCATGAAAACGAGGAACAACCCCCTAATCCCCTTTGATAAGGGGGAATTTATCCAGAGTAATTTTTTCATACTTCTCCTATGAGTTTTACCACCAGATCACCAACATCTGATGTAGACATACCCATTCTCCCGGCAGCCAGATCCTTCAAATAACCTTCAGAAAGCACCTTAATAACCGTATTCTCTATAAGCCTTGCTGCTTTTTCTTCTTTGAGAAAATCAAGCATCATGGAACCTGCAAGAATGGTGGCAATAGGGTTTATTTCATTTTTACCGGTATATTTAGGGGCAGAGCCATGAATTGGTTCAAACATGGATACTCCCTTTGGATTGATATTGCCTCCTGCGGCCACACCCATTCCACCCTGAACCATTGCCCCAAGGTCAGTGATAATATCACCAAATAGATTACAGGTTACAATAACATCAAACCATTCCGGGTTTTTAACCATCCACATGCAAGCAGCATCCACATAGGCATGATCACACTCCACAGTTGGATAGTCCTTTGCCACCTCTTTGAATGTTCTCTGCCACAGGTCATGCCCATATGTCAAAACATTTGACTTATCACAAAGGGTAAGTTTTTTTCGAGGTCTTTTTTGTGCAAGCTCAAAGGCATACCTGATACATCTCTCTGTTCCCTTACGGGTATATATTGCCTCTTGAGTTGCGACCTCATCGGGTGTCCCCTTTTTTAAGAAGCCACCAACACCGCAATAAAGACACTCTGTATTTTCTCTAACAACTATAAAGTCAATATCTTGTGGTCCCTTACCCTTGATAGGGGTTTCTACACCTGGATAAAGTTTTATTGGTCTGAGATTGATATACTGATCAAGGCTAAATCTGAGTTTTAACAATAATCCTTTTTCCAGAACACCCGGGGCAACATCTGGATGTCCCACAGCACCAAGGTAAATAGCATCGTACTGTTTCAGCTCTTCAATGGCAGAATCAGGCAATATTTCCCCTGTTTTAAGATACCTGTCCCCACCAAAATCATAGGATGTAAATTCAAACCCTATATTGCACCTATCCCCTGCAACCTTTAATACCTTTAACCCTTCCCTGATAATCTCTGGTCCTACCCCATCACCCGGGATAACTGCTATTTTGTACATGTATGCCTCCTTAATTAAAATACATCCGTTAAATTCACCTTAAGCCCTTGTATCATCCTTACTTCCACCACATCCTGCTGGAAAAATATCCCCTTTGATTCATATTTCCCACCCTCCATAACAAAAACCTCAACCTTTTGTTCCTTTGGGTCAACTATCCAATATTCTCTAACCCCAAATCTCTGATAGAGCGCCTTCTTCAGCAAGACATCCATTTGTAATGTAGTCGGAGAAAGTATTTCGATAACCAGATCCGGGGCACCGAAAATGGCTTTTTCCTTTATAATATCTAATCTTTTCTTGGAGACATAGACAATATCCGGCTGCACAACATTTGTGGAGCCAAAAACAATATCAACAGGTGAATTAAACACCTCTCCCATATCATGGTCTTTAACAAACTCCCAGATAATAAAGGCTAAGTTTCTTGAGATAGCCTGATGATATATCAAAGGGGCTGCGGTCATGAATAAGTCACCTCCTATTACCTGATAGGTTTTGCCATCATTAGGCAATGTTAAATAATCCTCATATGTCCAGATATCCTCTCTTAAGTCTACGGCAAGGGCATTTGACATATAAATTCACCTCCGCACATTAGTTCATACCAACGGTTGATACTTGTTTCTCTCTAACATATTCCATCAACCCACCCGCACTAATCAACCTTTGCATAAACTCCGGAAAAGGGGCAGTAGTATACGATTTACCTGTAGTGATATTTTTTATTATCCCGCAAGTAGTATCTATCTCAAGGATATCCTCATCCTTTGTTTCACTGGCTGCCTCCGGACAGACAACAATGGGTAATCCGATATTTATGGCATTACGATAGAATATTCGAGCAAAGGATGATGCAATAACACAGGCAATGCCACATGCCTTAATAGCAATGGGTGCATGCTCCCTGGAAGAGCCGCAACCAAAGTTTTTGCTTGCCACCATAACCTCACCAGAGGAGACCCTGCCCGGAAATGTGGGATCTATCCCGACCATACAATACTTTGCCAGCTCAGCTGGATTTGTGGTGTCAAGATAAACCGCAGGAATAATATCATCCGTGTTTACATTATCACCAAACCTATGAATCTTTCCTTTTATAATCATTGTTATCCTCCAGTCATTGGTCATTGGTCATTGGTAATCGGTTATCGGTTATCGGTTATCGGTTATCGGTAATTATCTGATACCTTATTGCCGATTACCGATTACCCTACTACCTCACCCAATTAATGGTGAGTAATTCTCTCCAAAATAGAAGTTATTCTTCCATGCACATTTGTTAAATCAAAGGGCTTGATGATATAATCTGCTGCACCAAGGGAATAGCCCAGATTAATATCATCTGCAGTCCCTTCTACGGTAATGAATATAACCGGTATTTTCTTTAATTTATCGTCTTGTTTCAGTTTTGCACATACCTCATATCCGGTCATGCCAGGCATTAGCACATCAAGAAGAATCAGATCCGGTATAAACTCCGCAGCTAATGCCAACCCATTATCCCCTCTGTATGCTCCCTTTATAGAAAACCCTTGTGAGTCTAAAAAATGACTAAGTACCTCCACAATAGCAATATTATCGTCAACAATCAATATCTTTTTTTTCACTTGTCCCCCCAGACTACAGAAAGGGCACTGTATGTATAAGTAAGCGTTCAGCCATCAGCTTTCAATGACGCAATCCTTTCCTCGTTCCAAAGCGATGTAGGGGCAAACCTATGTGTTCGCCCTCTTGTCCCTTTTTTTGAACCATGCCCAAATATGCCTACAATACCTCTTCCGGTGATGCAATTCTTCCCAAAATGCAGGATGCAGCGGCTATTGCTGGATTCGCCAGATATACCTCGCTCTTTGGATGTCCCATCCTGCCAACAAAGTTTCTATTTGTGGTGGCAATAGCCTTTTCCCCTTCAGCCAGAATACCCATATGTCCACCCAGACATGGTCCACAAGTAGGGGTAGAAACCACTGCCTGTGCCTCGATAAATATGTCAATCAGCCCTTCTTTTATGGCGAGCTGGTAAATTTTTTGAGTTGCTGGAATAATTATCAACCTTACCTCTGGATGAACCTTTCTGCCCTTTAAGACACTCGCTGCCATTCGCAGGTCTTCTATTCTTCCGTTGGTACATGAGCCAATGATCCCTTGATCTATCTTTATATCTCCAACCTGACTGATTGGTTTTGTATTGGATGGAAGGTGAGGAAAGGCTACCTGTGGTTCAATATGACTACAATCAAATTCATAAACCTCTTTGTATTTAGCATTGTCATCACTTGCATACATCTTGTATGCCCTCTTTGCTCGTCCCTTCACATATTCCAGTGTAATATCATCTGGTGCAATGATCCCGCACTTCCCGCCAGCCTCAATAGCCATATTGGACATGGTAAATCTGTCAGACATGGGCAAAGATGAAATAACCTCACCAGTAAATTCCATAGCAGCATAGTTTGCCCCATCAACACCTATTCTTCCGATGGTGGACAATATTAAATCCTTACCACCCACCCATTTATTCAGCCTGCCGGAATAAACAAATTTTATAGATTCCGGCACCATAAACCATATTTGACCAGTAGCCATAACCGCAGCCAGATCAGTGCTGCCAATGCCCGTAGCAAATGCCCCTAATGCCCCATAGGTACAGGTATGAGAATCAGCCCCAATGATTATATCCCCGGGCAATACCAATCCCGCCTCTGGAAGCAGGGCATGTTCAATCCCCATTCGTCCAACCTCAAAATAATTGGTAATATTATACTTTTTAGCAAATTCCCGCAGCATCTTGCATTGCTGAGCAGCCCTTACATCCTTATTCGGGGCAAAATGGTCAGGGACAAGTACTACCCTATCCCTATCAAACACAGCCTCAAGCCCCAATTTTTCAAACTCAACAATAGCCAATGGTGTGGTAATATCATTTCCAAGGGCAATATCCACACCTACCTCAATCAATTCTCCAGGAGATACATCTCGTCCAAGATGTGCCCCAAGTATCTTTTCAGCAATAGTCTTTCCCATATCGTTTTACCTTCCTATCATTTTATTCACTGCATTCACATATGCCTTTGCCGAGGCAACCACAATATCCGTATCTATCCCTCGCCCGGCAAATAGCCTTCCATCTGACTCAAGACGAATATTCACCTCGCCTACAGCATCATTACCACCGCTCACTGCCTGCACAGAGTAATCAACTAATTTTAATGAAATATCCACTATTGCCCCAATGGCTTTGCCAATAGCATCAATTGGACCATCCCCATCCGCAGTTTTTTCTATTATCTCATCCGTCTGATTTTTAATAGCTACAGTAGCCACAGGGGTAATTCCTGGTGTTCCACAAATAATTTGCACCCTTTCCAATTGATATGTTTCCTTTATGTTCTTCTGTAATTCATCTGAAACAAGAGCCTCTAAATCGCTGTCTGTAATCTCCCTCTTTTTATCTGCCATTGCCTTAAACATGATGAAGGCTCTATTCAGCTCATCCTCGTTTAATTCATAACCCATATCCTGTAGCCTTACCTTAAAGGCATGCCGTCCGGAAAGCTTTCCCAAGACAAGCTTGTTTTCTTTTAAGCCAATACTCTCCGGGGTCATGATCTCATATGTTGTTTTTTCTTTTAATACCCCATCCTGATGAATGCCTGCCTCATGGGCAAAGGCATTGGCGCCAACAATGGCTTTATTTGGCTGGACAATCATACCAGTTGCCCTGCTTACAAGACGGGATATTTTGTGAATTTGGGTAGTATCAATCCCGCATGTAACCCCAAACAGGTCTTTCCGAGTATTTATAGCCATAACAATCTCTTCCATAGCCGCATTTCCAGCCCTCTCACCAATACCATTTATGGTGCATTCTACCTGTCTTGCCCCGGCAGCAATAGCAGCCAGAGAATTAGCCGTGGCTAATCCTAAATCATTATGGCAATGGACACTTAACACCGCCTTAGAAATATTTGGGACATTGGCAATAATATTACGGATAAGGTTACCATACTCCTTGGGGATAGAATAACCAACCGTATCAGGGATATTAACCGTAGTGGCACCAGCATTGATAACAGCCTCAATCACTGCGTAGAGAAATTCAGGCTCTGTTCGTGAAGCATCCTCTGGTGAAAACTCTATATCTTCAATATATCCTTTAGCTTGTTTTACCCCTTCAACTGCTAACCGAATAATTTCCTCTTTAGCCTTGTTAAGCTTATATTTCCTATGAATTTCTGATGTCGCCAGAAAAACATGAATCCGTGGTCTTTTAGCATAGTTTACTGCCTCAGCCGCGAGATCAATATCTGCTGGTACAGCCCGTGCCAATCCACAGATAATTGGCCCCTCTACCTCTTGAGCTATCAATCTTACTGCCTCAAAATCACCCTCTGAGGTAATAGGAAATCCTGCCTCAATAATATCTACCCCGAGTTTTGCCAACTGCTTGGCTATCTCTAACTTTTGCCTTATTTCCAGACTTGCACCAGGAGACTGTTCCCCATCCCGCAAGGTGGTATCAAATATAAATATTTTTTCCATGATCAACCACTTCCTATCAACCTATCAACTGATTGTTTATATGTTAATAATTATACACAAAAATATCAAAAAGTCAATTCTTTTCTCATCAAAAATATAATCATCGTATCAGAGGAGATATACTCCAGCTGATTTGTAGTCTTTGTAGCGGTAAAATACCAGAGGTGCTACCGCACAGGTTGAAAATTGTCTTGACAAATAGGGTGCATTACGGTATACTTTTGAAAATGGAGATGATAGAAACACTCAAAGATTATTTTGAAAAAATAGATGCTGTTTTAATAGCATTTTTG
>JAZDHC010000038.1:0-23844 GCA_043806395.1 Candidatus Desantisiibacteriota bacterium
AAGTGTCGGATAAATAAAGATAGATTCCTGCCTGCGCAGGAATGACAACTCGGTGATTGTTGTCATTCCTGCCCCCGTTTTCACGAGGGTAAACTCCAGCAGGAATCCAGAATATTTGTTGCGACATGTCAAAGTTGACGCGACACTACCTTCCTACGCTCCATAGAGATCCACCTCAACTGTTCTTAACTGCTCGGCAGCCATCTCAGGTGGTGTAGGATTGATATAAAATCCTGTTCCCCATTCAAACCCGGCCAATTTGGTAAGTCTGGGCATTATTTCAATATGCCAGTGATATTCGCTTACGAGATATTTATTAAAGGGTGAAGAGTGAAGAAAAAGATTGTATGGGCAATCACCCAGAATCTTTTCCATACGCATAAAGGTCTCCTTTACCACCTTTGCCAACTCCGTAGTTTCTTCTTCCGAGATATTTTCAAAGGAAGAAGTATGCTCTACAGGCAATATCCATGCCTCAAAAGGCACCCTTGAGGCAAAGGGAGCAATAGCTATCATCGATGAATTATCAACAATCAATCGTTCCTTTAGCCGTCTTTCTTCACGAACAATATCACAAAATATACATCTTTCCTTATAGTTATAATATTCCTTTGTTCCTTCAATCTCTTCCATAATAGACTTAGGCACGATAGGGGTAGCAAATAGTTGAGAATGCGGGTGTTTTAGCTGTCCACCAGCACCATATCCATGATTGCAAACAATAATCACATGTCTAAACCTTTTGTCGTCTTTTAATGCCAAAAATCTCTGCCTATATGTCCAAAAAACATGGTAAATCTCCTCAATGCTCATTGTAGCAAGGGTTTTATCATGAGAAGAATTTTCGATAATTATCTCATGTGCCCCAAAGTTATCCATCTTATCATACATACCCTCTCCAAGCCTTTCTATATCTCCATAAAAATTCAGGATTGGATACTTATCCTCAACTACCCTTGTCATCCACCCATTCTGTCTCTTAAAATCCTTTATAACAAATAGTTCTGTATCATCCCTTTCTGATTCATGACCCGGACAAAAAGGGCATAGCTTTTCCTCTTTCCAGTCTACACTGACCACAAAATCAGAGGGTCTTTTAGCCCTTTCCACAGAGATGATTACCCACCGTCCAATTATTGGATCCTTTCTTAATTCTGACATTTACATGCTCCCTTAGTAAATTCCTTTATAGGCATCCAGACAATCCGATCATCTGAAAACTTTATTTTTACCTGTTCCTTGACAACATTTACTTCCATAATTGTTCCCTGTTGTTCTCCAATCTTTATTCTGGAACCCTCCCTTGGAACGCATCGTTTAACAGCCGCATAATTTTTATGTTCATATCCAAGGCAACACATCAAACGGCCACAAGCACCTGATATCTTGCTTGGGGTAAGGATAAGATTTTGTTCTTTTGCCATCTTTATCGTCACAGAATTAAATTCCTTTAAGAATGTTCCACAACAAAGTTCCCTTCCACACCAGCTAAACCCACCAAATACCTTTGCCTCATCCCTGACACCAATCTGATGCAATTCAATCCTTGCCTTAAAATGATGTGCCAGTTCCTTAACCAATTCCCTGAAATCAATCCTTCCCTCAGCCGTAAAATAAAAAATTATCTTTGTACTATCAAATGTATATCGAACAGCAACTAATTTCATATTCAGATCTTTATCCGTAATCTTTTTTACACAGGTATGATATGCTATAGACTCTTTTTTATCGTTCTTTTCCACAGTTTCCCTGTCCTCTTCCGTAGCCATCCTTATAACCTTTGAATATGGAGTGGTTTCATTCTCTATATTTGTTATATTTTGAACAACCGTACCTATATCAAGACAGCGTTCTGATTCAACAACACACACATCCCCCTTTTTTAACCCTATCCCATTAGCATCAAAAAAGTAAACAGTACTATCCTTATTAAACTTAACCCCAACCCTTTCTATCATTTCTGCCTCCAACTCCTATTTTCTTACCCTATTACCTTCTCTTACCTTATGACCTTCCCCCCTGCCCTTAGGGCTTGAGAAAAAATAACTTGTACAGTCGTGTCACCAATACATCTTGACTGGCTTCGTTGTTCGTCGCTTACATACAGTAGTATGCTCGCTTCTCACGCCTTGCCAGCCAAGCGTCTTGAGTGACTCTTGGTGTACAACTTATTTTTTCTCAAGCCCTTATGCTTAATAAATTAAAAAACATTACCTCTAACCCAAGTGAAAGGTTTATATTCCTTGCAATTTTATCCTTTGTTTTAATTACTTCGGTTATGGCTTGATTATTCGTACGGGAAGAAAAAAAGTTTGGAATCATCCCTATGATAATATCCAGAATAACCTCTATATCCTCAGAGTATGCCTTTGCCTCTTCAGCAAAATCAAAAACCTTTACCTCATTTTTTTTCCCAAATATTTCATTAAGATATTCTTGCACCATAGCTATCTGTTTTTCCACCCCTTTTTCCTTATACTCTATAGCCTTACCCGGTCTACCAGCAGAAATACCTGTTAATAAAGATGCTTCTCTTTGACTTATACCCTTTTTCAGGAGAATTTTCTCTCCATCCTGCGGGGACAGAAGATTAAACCGTATCAATTGACATCTGGAGACAATTGTTGAAAGCAAGGAGTCAATTGCATTGGTAGTTAAGATAAACAATGTTTTTTCCGGGGGCTCTTCTAAAACTTTCAAGAAAGCATTTGCTGCTTCATTGTTCATTTTTTCTACATTTTTCAAGATATAAACCCTATATTGAGCCTCAAATATGCCCAAAGAGACATCCTTATTTATCTCCCGTATCTGTCCAATCTTAATAAATTTACCATCCGCAGTTATCTCTCTTATATCCGGATAATTATCCTCATTAATTCTAACACACACCCGACAAATATCACACCCCTGATATGGACAATTGATAGTTTTAGCTACAACCTTAGCCGTAGTTCCCTTTCCTACCCCATCCGGACCAAAAAAAAGATATGCAGATGGAATCCTTCCAGCATGAATACTTTGTTTGAGAATTTCTACTGCATGAGTCTGCCCGATTATTGTATTCCATAACATCTTGTTTTTCCTTGAATAGTGTTAATTATGTTATTGTAGCAGCTTTGGGGCTTGAAGTCAACAAAAAAGTGAGGATAAGCATTGTTACAGGGGTGATGATTATTTTGCTTGTAAACAATCACCACAAAGACACAAGGAGTTAAAGGGTTGCATCCCCTTTATTCCCCCATTGGGGAAACCGGGGGAAACCGGGGACAGCACCCTATAAAAATCTAACAAATCGGTATACAATAGACGGCGAGGGGGAGAAGGGGGTCAAATCTTTATTCTTGACATTTTGATTGGGGAAACGAAAGAACACATTCCATATCTCCCAATGAATTTCTCTAAGCATTTTAATTTTTTACTTGACTTAAGTGGTTTTTATAAGGTATAATATTCACCAGATAAGAGAGAGTAAGATGCAGACCTTGAGCATTGAATTCACAACAGTTTATTAAACCAGAAGATAAAAAAAGACAATAGAGTAAACCAGACGGGGTTGAGTATTTTATCGTTGGTACACAACATGGAGAATACTTGACACAAACTGACTACTATAGTAAAACGAGAGGATAAAATGGGGACATATGAAAAGCTGGCAGCAAAAATTCTAAGTGGAACATCTGATGCCAATATTTCCTTCTCAGATATATGCCAGTTGCTGGAAAAGTTCGGCTTTGACAAACGGATTAAAGGCGACCACCACATTTTTATAAAAGATGGTGTCGAAGAAATACTGAATTTGCAACCCAAGAGGTCAAAAGCTAAGCCATATCAGGTAAAGCAAGTTCGTAACCTCATACTCAAATATAGATTGAGACTGGAGGAAAAATGATAAGTAAGCATGAAGTAATCATTTATTGGAGCGAGGAAGACGAGACATTTATTGCTGAAGTACCTGAATTGCCTGGATGTATGGCAGACGGGGAAACATATCAAGAAGCTATCTTAAATGCTGAAGTTATTATTCAGGAATGGATTGAGACTGCAAAAAAAATAGGACGCTCAATTCCACAACCCAAAGGTCGATTAGTGTATGCCTAATTAGACAGACAAGAGCAATAAAGCAAGCAACTGAGAGTTAAATAAGTACCCGAAAAAAAGGAAAAGAAAAGAGAAAAACGGCGAAGCGAAGCAAAGCCTAACCAAAAAATGCACCAGACAAGGAGCTGGTGATTTTTATCGTTCGGGGGAGGACTCAGTACATCGCATATATGGGGCACTTTTACATTCCAACAGAAAGCACAGAGGATTAGCGACGGTTATTTGCTGACCCTGACAAACACTGGAAAGACGGATACTCCGCCAAGATGCTGGCGACACGGTGACAGAGTACGGGCGGTTTTCCCGACGAGGTCATCGCTTCGTTTCGTACATCCGACATTCCGCTGTTTTCGGAGTTGCAGTTCGTCGTAGGATTCCCGGAGTACAAAGTAGAGTTGCCCGGTGGACGGCGACCATCACAGACCGACATCATGGTATTGGCACGGAGTTGCCACGAGTTGGTGGTCATGGCAGATACCAGTTGCTTCACCGAACGGCGTCCACATTGCTCACCGCGAAGAGTTTCGTGGCACGAATGGACAGTTGCGAGGCAGATGAATTCCGAACCCAGCGATGCACCTAACTGCGGGGAATGCGGCGAGCTATCGAAGTTTTTTGGTTTACAACGATTATCTTGCTTACATGGTTAGGGGCAGTTCTCCCCGCAGTTGGTGAGCTTATCGTTAAACACATAAAACAATTTCAAAAGGAGTAAGATATATGGGCATAATTAACGCAAAGGTATTGCTAAGAAATCCGAGAAAATCAGAATTGGAGCCAGTTGAGGTCGAAGCATTAGTAGATTCAGGTGCAGTCCATCTTTGTATTCCAGAACATATAAGAATTCAACTGGAGTTAGATGAAATCGACAAGAAGGAAGTAACTTTGACAGATGGAAACCAAAAACTTGTTCCGTATGTTGGTCCCATTGAACTTCGTTTTAAGAATCGTATTGGTTTTGCCGGAGCATTAGTTATGGGTGATCAGGCTTTGCTTGGTGCCATTCCGATGGAAGATATGGATTTGATTATTATTCCCAAAACTCGAACCTTATGCGTAAATCCAAATAGTCCGAATATTGCGACATCAATAGCCAAGTAAATGCTTAAATAGCTTATGCAACGCTCACAAATACCATTATTTGTCAATAAATATTTTTCAAATTACATATACATATCCATCAACAATCCCTGAATAAAGCTGAGCTTAGAGGCAAGGGCAAGGGGTTTTGCCTGTCTTCGCAGTACATCTTCGGTTAAAGAAATAAGGTTTTCGTTTACTTTTTCTATAAAAAAATACATATTCTTCTGGCCTATCTTTTGAGCTGTAACCTGGCTGGTAATATGTTGCTTGAGTACATATAATTCAGAAATAACCTCTTGCATGAATTTTTTAACTATATCCTTATACTTTACCAGATTATCATAAATAGGTGTTTCAAGTAATATCTTACTCTGGTCTGATATTTGGGATAATAAGGTCTTAAGTGGTGCTTTTATTGAGAAATATGGATTGTTGTTATCCATTTCTCCTACTGTAACCTTTTTATTAATTCGGCTGAATCCTGAATTTGTCTCAGAAAGGATCGCATCAATATTCATTTAGATACCCCTGCCGTCAAAAGTGTTTTATCTACACAATTACAGACCATTTGATGAACATCATCAATTCCCTTACTTCCATCTATTATCTTAACCCTGTCTGGTTCAAGCTGGGCTATTTGAAGATACCCATATCTGACCTTATTATGAAATTCGATATTTTCCTGTTCTATTCGATCTAATCTTTTATTTATTGCCCGTAAATAACCCTGCTCAGACAGAATATCTAATAATATTGTTATATCTGGACTGATGTTTTCAATAACCAATTCGTGTAATCTATGGATTAATGGAATATCAATCCCTCTGGCATAACCCTGATACGCAAGAGTAGCATCTATAAATCTATCACATATTACAATTTTATTGGATAATAAAGCTGGCTGAATTACTTCGTGAATATGCTGAACCCGTGAGGCAATATATAATAAATTTTCCGTCAGATTATTCATTGCAGAGTTTTGAGTATCCAAAAGGATCTTTCTTATACTTTCTCCAATAATAGTTCCACCAGGCTCTCTGGTATGAATAACAGGATAACCTTTCTTCTTCAGGTATTCAGTCAGTAATAACGCTTGCGTACTTTTACCGCAACATTCAATCCCTTCAAAGGTAATAAATATTCCTGCCATTATAAACTCCCTAAACACCTGATTTTTTACAATATCATATCATAAATACGAAAAGAAATCAAGTTGTTTTTTCATAACCATACATATATATAGTATCTTCTAAACGATTGCCCTACTACAGCTTGTGTTTTAGTTACCCGTGTAGTAATAAATAAAACTCTTTTCATATTATATAGTTACAACTTTTTATTTTTTCCTTAATTTTTCTGTTGCTTTTTTTCAAGAATATGATATAATAGGTATTGTTAATATAAAGCAGCTTGTGAATAACTTGTGAATAAAGTAAGACTTCCTTGAAATTCCAGTGCTTACAAAGAAAACTAAGAAATAATTCAAATCCCTAATATATCAGAATTTTTCACATAACTCCTTATACTATAATGGATTACTATAATAATTATGTTATTATTCAATAGTTTATAAAATATAAACAGGTTAAAAAATATTTTGTGAACAAGTTGTGAATAAGTTTATAACTATTAGAAAATACGGTTAGTTATAAAGAAATATTTAAATACCTTCACTTTTTAAGTATTCAAGGGAGGGAGAATACTTTAAGAGAAGATAGCCAGTGGACTATCTTTTTTTAAGGTGATGGAACTCTGCAAGAAAAAGGGAAGGAAAAAAATGAAAGAAGAATTATGGGATGAGGTATTATTAAAAATAAAGGAAGAAATACCAAAAGAAAGCTATGAAATATGGCTTAAACCAATAAAACCTATAAATATATCAGGAAATATATTAGAAATGGGTGTTCCAAATATGTTTTTTAAGAATTGGATGAATACTCATTTTAAGTCAATTATAGATGATTACTTGAAAAAAATTACCAATAATCTGATGTCTATAGATTTTATTATTTCCTCTGAGGTTATTACTTCTCATGTCCACAAACCAGAAGAAGAAACAGAAATAAGAAAAGAGAAAAAATATTCCATAGCAGATTTTTATCTAAACCCGAAGTATACCTTTGATAGTTTTGTTATTGGCGAAAGTAATCGTTTTGCTCATGCAGCCTGTCAGGCAGTAGCAGATAAGCCGGGAATGTCTTATAATCCATTATTTATTTATGGTGGGGTTGGACTAGGAAAAACACATCTTGTTCATGCTATAGGACAACAGTTATTACAAAAGAAACCAAATATAAAAATAGTATATGTTTCATCTGAACAATTTCTGAATGAATTTGTCGATGCTATAAGATTTAATAAACCACAGAGATTTAAGGATAAATATAGAAATATAGATATTCTTTTAATTGATGATGTTCAGTTTTTATCTGGAAAAGAGGGAATACAAGAGGAATTTTTTCATACTTTTAATACATTACATGGGGCAGGTAAACAAATAGTATTAACCAGTGACCGTCCTCCAAAGGAAATAAGAACATTAGAGGAACGGTTGAGGTCAAGGCTTGAAGGGGGTTTAATAGCTGATATTCAGTTCCCCTGTATTGAAACAAGGATGGCTATTATTAAAAAGAAGGCAGAAAGGGATGGTATTTTGATTCCAGACGATGTAGGTTATTTTATTGCTTCTAAAGTAAAGACTAATATCAGGGAATTAGAAGGGGCTTTAATTAGAATAATAGCTTATATATCTTTAACTCATGAAAAATTAGATATAAATATGGTTAAAAGGGTACTTAAAAACACCCTTATGTTTGATGAACAACCTGAATCTGTCTCTATAGAATCTATTCAAAGAAAAACATCTAAGTATTATAAGGTTCAATTATCTGATGTATTAGGAAAGAAAAGAAACAGCACAATTGTGTTTCCCCGACAAATAGCTATGTACCTCTGTCGAAAAATGACTACCCATTCCTTACCAGAAATAGCAAGGGAATTTGGAGGAAGGGACCATGGTACAGTAATGCATGCTTGTAATAAAATAAAAGAACAGATAGAAAAAGATATATCCCTTCAATCTATAATTCAGCATATTGAAAATGAATTAAGGGCTTGAGAAAAAATAAGTTGTACACCAAGAGTCACTCAAGACGCTTGGCTGGCAAGGCGTGAGAAGCAAGCATACTACTGTATGTAAGCGACGAACAACGAAGCCAGCCAAGATGTATTGGTGACACGACTGTATAAGTTATTTTTTCTCAAGCCCTAAAACAGGTTGTGTAAAATTGTGAATAAAAACAGAGACTATTCACAGAGTTATTAATAATCTATTCTATTGTATTTATTGAAGTTAAAGTAGTTATTGGTAAATTTCGTCTGTGCTTATTACTATTACTAATTAGTATTTAAGTATAAAATAAAAAAGAGGAGTAAAATAATAATGATGAATGTAGTTGTTAGAAAGTATGCTTTTTTAGAGTCTCTGCAGGCAATGGTGGTATCTCAAAAATCACTTATTCCTATTCTGGCTAATGTTTTATTAAGGGCAAACGATGATACTATGACTATAATTTCTACAGATCTTGATATTTCTGTAGAGTGTAAGATAGCCGTAGAGATTGTAGAAGATGGTAGTGTTACACTTCCGTTAAAAAAATTATTAGATATAGTTAGGGAAATGCCGGAGGATGATATATCTATTAAGGTGAATGATGGTTATTATACGACTATTTCTTCTGGAAAATCATTTTTTTATGTATCTGGATTACCAGAGGATGATTATCCTAATATTCCTAAGCTTAGTGGAGATAAATATTTTTCTATTTCCTCGAGTGTACTTAAAAAGATGTTGAAAAAAATAGCTTTTTCAGCAGCTATAAATGATAGTCGTCAAGTGTTAAATGGTGGTTGTCTGAGTGCTGAGGGCTCAGAGGTAAAATTTACAGCTACAGATGGATATGTTTTTTCATATGCAAAATATATATTATCAGAACAAGTTAATCAGAATATGTGTGTTATACTTTCTAATAAAACGATAAATGAGCTAATGAAGGTATTAAGGGATGAAGCTATAATTGATGTATTTTTAAGTAATAATCAAATAATGCTTAATTTTGATGATATTGTATTTACGGCAAGGTTATTAGATGGAATTTTTCCTGATTATAAGAGTCTTATACCTAATATAACACAAGATAATGTATTGCATATAAATAGGAATATATTATTAAATACATGTCGAAGAATTAGTATTATGGCGACAGAGGATATTGATGTATTTAGTTTTTGTATATCTGATAATAATATTGAAATAACATTAATTGCTCCGGGTATGGGAGAGGCTAATGAACGAATTACTGATATTGATTATAAGGGAGAAAAATTTTGTGTTAGATTTAAATCTAAACATACGATAAATGTCTTAAAAAATATTGATGCAGAAGAAATAGATGTTTTTTTTGTTAGTGATGTAAAGGCAGGGGTTATAAATATAAAGAATGAAACGGAAGAATATTTTTATTTTATCGTACCTATAATAGAAAGATGAAGATATTAGTAATTGACATAGGTAATACAAAATCACATTTTGGGATATATGCAGGGGATGAATTAAAGGCATATTGGACGATATTAAATAGAGATATAAGAATAGATAATAATATTATTTTATCAAGATTAAAAGAGTATAATATTTCAAGGTGTACTATTTCTTGTGTTGTTCCTTCATTGAGAATTATATTTGATAAGATATTAAATAATTTAAATCCTGTTTTTATTGAATATTCCGCTACAGATATACCTATTAATTACGATAATCCTTCAGAGCTTGGTGTAGATAGAATTATTAATGTTGTAGCTGCAATTAAATTATATAAGGTTCCATGTATTGTTGTGGATTTTGGTACAGCAACTACGCTGGATGTTGTATCTGATAAGGGTGAATTTATAGGTGGTGTTATTGCACCAGGTATTGGTGTTTCCGCAGAAACCTTATGGATAAAGACAGAAAAACTCCCCCTTATAGAAATTAAAAAACCAAAAAAAATAATAGGTATAAACACGATAGAGTGTATGCAATCAGGGATATTTTATGGGTCTATTGGACAGGTGGAGAAAATAATTGAAAGAATTATGGAAGAATTAGGGTATAAGACTAATGTGATAGCCACAGGTGGATTATCAAATATTATTGGTCCATATTCTAAATATATAAAAAAGATTGATGAATTTTTAACATTAAAGGGATTGAAAATATTAACGAGGTGATGGATATGTCTAAAATTGATATTCGAGTAGCAGCCTGTATAATAGAGAATAATAAAATATTAATGATACAGCACAAAAAAGACGATAAAAAGTATTGGCTACTCCCTGGTGGAAGGATTGAGTATGGGGAAACAATAATACAGGCAATTAAAAGAGAATTAATAGAAGAAACAGGGGTTGAAATAAGTGTTGGTAAATTGATGTTTGTGAGTGATGCTATTCCTGAGGATAATAACAGGCATATATTGAATATGTTTTTTGAAGCAGAGATAGTGGGTGGAGAAATCAGGCTTGGGGACGAAGAAATACTTAATGCAGTGGAGTTTATAGACATAGATAAAATTGATGAATTAATAATCTATCCGCTTATTAAGGAGGAATTAAAGCAATATATTAAGGATGGTCATTCATTGGGGTATCTTGGGTGTAGGTGGAAATGAGGTATAATTAAAAAGGAGGCGTTTTATGACAGAGATAGTTAAGGTTTGGGCTCGTGAAATAATTGACTCTCGTGGAAATCCAACAGTAGAGGTAGAGGTAACATTAGATTGTGGTGCAGTTGGTAGAACTTCTGTTCCATCAGGAGCATCTACCGGAAGTTATGAGGCTGTGGAGTTACGGGATGGGGATAAAAATCGTTATCTTGGAAAGGGTGTACAAACAGCCATTGAGAATATAAATGATATTATTGCAGAAGACTTAGAGGGAGAAGATGCTCGTAATCAGGTGGCAATTGATAGCCTCTTATGTGAGATAGATGGTACCCCAAATAAATCAAAACTTGGAGCAAATGCTATAATTGGCACATCATTATCAGTGGCAAAGGCTGCGGCTAATGCCTTGGAAATACCGCTTTATAAATATATTGGCGGTGTAAATGCCCGTGTTCTTCCAGTACCCTTTGCAAATATATTAAATGGGGGAAAACATGCAGATAATCCTATTGATGTGCAAGAATTTATGATTGTTCCTGTTGGGGCAGATAGTTTTAGTGAGGCAATCAGGCGGGTAGTAGAGGTTTATCATCATCTTAAAAAACTCCTTGTGAAAAAAGGAGTAAATGTATCTGTAGGGGATGAGGGTGGTTTTGCTCCAAATATAGCCTCAGCCCCAGAAGCCCTTGATTTTATTATGGAGGCAATTAATCAGGCAGGATATAAGCCAGAAAGGGATGTAGTGTTAGCCTTAGATATTGCAGCAAGTGAATTATTTGAAAATGGAAAATATAATTTTAAGGGTGAAGGAGTAATAAGATCATCAGAGAAATTAGTAGAATATTATGCACAATTAGTGGATAGATACCCTATTATTTCTATTGAGGATGGGATGGCAGAGAATGATTGGGAGGGATGGAAACTCTTAACCGAATCTCTTGGGAAAAAAATACAATTAGTTGGAGATGATATTTTTGTTACCAATCCAGAACGATTAAAACAGGGGATTGATAAGGGCATTGCTAATTCTATTTTAATTAAGGTCAACCAGATAGGGACGCTGACAGAAACCTTAAATACCATAGAAATGGCTAAAACAGCAGGATACTTAACTATGATCTCCCATCGTTCCGGAGAGACAGAGGATACAACTATTGCTGATATTGCGGTTGCCACTAATGCTGGTCAGATTAAAACCGGTGCACCATGCAGAACAGACAGGGTAGCTAAATATAATCAGCTATTGAGGATTGAGGAAGAACTTGGAATGACAGGGTGTTATGGTAATGCAGGTAGATAGACTGTAGTGTCTTAACAATTCTCAAGTGTCGGTAGGCAGTAATTCTCATTATGAACCGCAGAGACGCAGAGACGCAGAGATTTTTATATGCTTCACTCAGCGTTTCTTCTCTGTGACTCTGCGTCTCTGCGGTGAAAAAATATCAAAATGAGAATTACTACCATTGCGTCAGTTTAAGGTTGTTGAGACTGTAGGCTATTAGGCTGAATACAGGTAGATAGGCTGTAGGCTATTAGGCTGTAGGTAGAGACTAATAAACCTACAAGTCTACAAGCCTATAGCCTATAGTCTAATAGCCTAAACTGGTGGTATTTTATGGCACAGCATCCTGAAAAATACTTAAAACATAAGACATTAAAAACCTTTGGATTAAGTGAAGCACAAATAAGGGATCTCTTAAAGGGTATAAGTCAGGGACATGACCTTCATATAAGGCTTGTAGCTGATCATCCACCTGGAGTAGATATTTGTATCACAGCAGGGTCCAGGGTAGAAAAAATAGCAGAGTCCTTGCTTGCCTCAGCAGAAAAGAGTGTTTGTAGTCAACTTGGCGATAATATTTATGCCTTTGGTACTGAAACCATGGAGGAGGTAGTTGGTTATCTCCTGTATCTTAAACAATATTCCCTGTCAATAGCTGAAAGTTGTACAGGGGGTCTACTTTCTAACCTGATATCAAACATTACCGGATGCTCTTTTTATTATAAGGGAGGCATAACTGCTTGTGATGCAGATGCCGTAAACCTTCTTTTTGGTATCCCAAAGGAACAAATTGAAAGATATGGATTGGTTAGTGAGAAAATAACCATGGACATGGCTAAGGCAATTATTAACCGAACCCGGTCAAATTTTGCCCTAAGTGTTACTGGCATTATGGGACCAGAGGAAGGGGATACCGTTGGCATGGTCTGGATTAGTCTCTATGCAAATGGTCAGATTACGAGCCGACAGTTTTTCTTTTCAGGGGAAAGATCTGAAATGAAATTGAAGGCAGCCTATACAGCCTTTAATATTTTGAGAAAAGAATTGCTGGATTAATATGGCAGGAACACTCTTCCCTAAGAGTATGAAATGTCCTTAGGAAACATACCTCAACTGGATGGTGTTGCACTTGCTATTGGCTAACGAGGTATATATTAAAAAGGGATGAATACCCCTTTATTTATTATTAAGATCAGGAGGTTCTGGGATATGAGCAAGTTTGTGTATTTTTTTGGTGGAGGTAAGGCAGAAGGTACGGGAATAATGAAGGATTTATTGGGCGGAAAGGGTGCGGGTTTGGCTGAAATGACCAATATTGGCATTCCTGTCCCCCCGGGATTTACGATTACTACGGAAGGATGTGTTTATTATTATAAAAATAATAAACAGTACCCAGACGGACTTCAGGCACAGATAGATGAAAATCTGAGTAAGCTGGAAGAGCTTATGGAAAAAAAGCTTGGGGATCATCAGGATCCATTTTTGGTTTCTGTGCGTTCAGGGGCAAAGGTTTCTATGCCCGGGATGATGGATACGGTTCTTAATCTTGGCTTAAACAATGAAACAGTAAAGGGATTAGCCATTAAAACACACAACGAAAGATTTGCTTATGATGCCTATCGAAGGTTTATCCAGATGTTTTCTAATGTGGTTCTTGGTGTAAAACACGATGATTTTGAGTTTGTCTTAAATGAGGTAAAACAGGATGAGGGTGTAACCCTTGATACGGAGCTTTCTACAGAGGCATTAAGAAATGTAGTGGCTCGGTATCTTCGAATGCTTCGTGAGATAGAGCGGATTGACTTTCCACAGGATCCGAGGCAACAGTTGAAGATGGCTATTGATGCGGTGTTTGAATCCTGGGATAGCCCGCGAGCTGTAACCTATCGTAAACTGTATGATATTCCTGATGATCTGGGTACGGCTGTCAATATTCAGAGCATGGTTTTTGGGAATATGGGAGAGGATTGTGCTACTGGCGTTGCCTTTACCCGTGACCCTTCTACCGGAGAAAAGGTTTTTTATGGCGAATACCTGACCAATGCTCAGGGCGAAGATGTTGTTGCTGGTATCCGTACACCAAGACCCATTATTAACCTTAATGATGAAATGCCAGAGGCATATGGTCAATTAACAGACATCTATAAGACACTTGAGAATCACTATAAGGATATGCAGGACATTGAGTTTACCATTGAAAATCAAAAACTTTACATGCTTCAGACGCGAACCGGAAAACGAACAGCAGCAGCAGCAATAAAGGTAGCTGTGGACATGGTTGAAGAAGGATTAATTACCAGAGAACAGGCATTGTTAAGGGTAGATCCGTCTCAACTTGATCAATTACTGCATCCACATATTGATCCAAAGGCAAAGATAGAGGTAATAGCTACAGGGCTGAATGCCTCACCAGGGGCAGTTTCTGGAGCGGTTGTTTTTTCGGCTGATGATGCCTGTGTCTGGGCAGCTGAGGGTAAAAAGGTGCTATTGGTTAGAAAAGAAACATCCCCTGATGATATTCATGGCATGGCTGTGGCTGTGGGAATATTAACCGCTCGGGGTGGTATGACCTCTCATGCTGCGGTTGTGGCTCGGGGTATGGGTAAATCCTGCGTAGCCGGGTGTGAAGCCATAAAGGTGGATGAAGAAAATAAACGGTTCACGGTTGGTAACCATGTTATCTCTGAGGGAGATATTCTTACTATTGATGGCTCAAGCGGTAGGGTTATTCTCGGTAAGGCACCGACCATTGAGGCAGAGATGACGCCAGAGTGTGTAAAATTGCTGGGCTGGGCAGATGAGGTTCGCCGGCTCAAGATAAGAACAAATGCAGATGACCCGGAAGCCTCTAAGAAAGCTCGGGAATTTGGTGCTGAGGGAATTGGTTTGTGCCGTACAGAGCATATGTTTTTTGCTGAGGATAGATTACCCATAATGCAGGAGATGATTCTGGCTGAAAATGAGGTGGAAAGAAGAAAGGCTCTCTGTAAACTCTTGCCTATGCAACAGGGTGATTTTTATGAGATGTTTAAGGCTATGAAGGGATTGCCTGTTACCATCAGGCTGCTTGATCCGCCGCTTCATGAATTTTTGCCAAAATACGAGGATCTCTTAGTGGAAATAACCAAAATGGAGATTACTGGCGAGAATAAGGAAGGGCTGCCTGAGAAGAAAAAATTGTTCCATAAGGTTGAAAATCTGCGGGAATTAAATCCCATGCTTGGGCTTCGAGGCTGCCGTTTGGGAATATCTTTTCCCGAGATTACCCAGATGCAGGCAAGGGCAATCTTGCAGGCTGCCTGTGATCTGACAAAAGAGGGGGTTCAGGTTTTTCCAGAGATAATGGTTCCCTTGGTAAGCACGGTAACAGAGCTTAAGATGCAGAAGGAATTGATACAAAAGACAGCGGAAGAGGTATTTAAGGAAAAGGGTATACGGGTTGAGTATCTTATCGGGACAATGATTGAGCTGCCAAGGGCTGCTCTTGTAGCTGATAAAATAGCTGGTGAGGCACAGTTTTTCTCCTTTGGAACAAATGACCTGACCCAGACTACCTTTGGCTTTTCACGGGATGATGCCGAGGGTAAGTTCCTGGATCATTATGTAGAAACAGGTATTATAGAAAAAAACCCGTTTGAGGTTTTGGATAGAGAGGGCGTTGGAGAATTAATCAAGATTGGCACACAAAAGGGCCGTTCCGTAAAACCTGACCTCAAGGTAGGGGTATGTGGTGAACATGGCGGTAATCCGAGTTCTATTGAGTTTTGCCATATGGTTGGGTTGAGCTATGTCAGCTGTTCTCCATATCGGGTGCCTATTGCCAGATTGGCTGCGGCTCAGGCGGCGTTGCGTGCATAAGAATATTCAGGAAATGTACAGAAAGACTTAGATGTGGTAAATTCCCTGTGCTATGATTTGTGAGGGGGCGGTCTGGGTAGCTGGACCGCTCTACAGGGAAATTACAAGGAGAGGTGTTAAAAATGAATGTTCAACAGGGGCTATTATTTATAAGTTTTATCTTTATTGGGATAATGATCCCATCCTCAGGAAAATGTGAAATTAATAGGATTGTTGCCTGGGTAAACAATGATGTTGTTACCCTTCAGGAATTAAATACTGTGGCTTTGGCAAATTCAACCGTAAATAAAAAAGAGATTTTGCAAGGTATTATTGAACAAAGGCTAATCCTTCAAGAGGCAATTAAACAGGAAATTGAGGTTTCTGAAAGCCAAGTGAGCGAAATAATGAATGCGATGAAAAAACAGTTTCCAACAGAGGCGGCTTTTGAAGATGCTTTATTAAAGGAAGGAATTACTAAGGAAGAGTTAGCAGTAAGATACAAGGAAAATTTGACAAAACAACAATTGATAGGAAAAGAGGTGACAGGAAGGGTTAAAATATCTCCTGAAAAAATAAACAAGATTCGAGAGGATTTTTCCCAGGAGATCATGGTAAGGCATATTTTGGTTAAGAGTGCAGAAGAGGCTGTCCTGATATTAGCAAGAATTGATCGGGGAGAAGATTTTGAAGTATTAGCCAAAGAATGTTCTATTTGCCCTTCCGGGAAGAATGGAGGAGATTTAGGATTTTTCCACAAATATCAGATGATTCCAGAGTTTTCAGAGAAGGCATTTAGCTTGAAGATAGGGGATGTGAGTCAGGTTGTAAAAACCAATCTTGGGTATCACATTATTAAAATGATAGAAAAAAGGGAGATACCAAAAGACAGGTTTCAAACCCTGATTCAAGAACAAGAAGAAAAACTAAGGAAAGAGACTTTTGAGAAAGAGATAGAGGTATGGTTGAAGGAATTAAAAGAAAAAGCATATATTGTGATGGATAAAGAATATATGTAGGTGATAAATATGCAACAACTTCAGTTTCTCGGACTAATCCCGGCCAGGGGTGGTTCAAAGGGAATAATTAAAAAGTGTATTACCCCACTCCTTGATAAGCCATTGATAGCTTACACCATTGAAGAGGCAAGAAAATCAAGGTATTTGCAACGGATAATTGTTTCTACCGATGATGAGGATATTGCCTCTGTTTCTAAGGAATATGGGGCAGAGGTACCGTTCAAGCGTCCAAAAGAATTAGCTCAGGACGATACCCCTACCTTGCCAGTTATTCAACACACATTAACCATATTAATGTCTCAAGGATATGTTCCTGATTATATTATTTTACTTCAGCCAACCTCACCCTTAAGAAATGTTGCCCATATTGATGCAGCTATAGAAAAGATTATGCAAACCAAGGCAGATATGGTTGTTAGTCTATGTAAGGTTTCTCAACACCCTTTTTGGATGAGAAGAATGGAGGGCGACAAGGTTTTCCCATTTATAGAGACAAAAAATACATACAATAGGAGACAAGATTTACCCGAGCTATTTCGGCTGAATGGGGCAATTACAGTAGCCAGACGAGAGGTTATTGTTGAGGAGAAAAAAAAGATAGATATTCGCGGATTTGTAATGGAAGAGGCCGTATCCGTGGATGTGGATACACCAATGGATCTTTTTATTGCTCAAAAGATGTTAGAATTGAAGGAAGGAATGGGTTGATGAGGTTGCATTCAAAAACGCTATCGGGAGATTTCCGAGAAGGGCTTATACTGCGAGTTCTTGGTGTTTTTATGGTTATACTCAGCAATGTCATATTCGTAGGGCGAACCTATTGTCTCAACAACTCTTAATTGTCGGTAGGCAGTAATTCTCATTATGAACCGCAGAGACGCAGAGTCGCAGAGAATTTATATGCTTCATTCAGCGTTTCTTCTCTGCGACTCTGCGACTCTGCGGTGGAAAAATATCAAAATGAGAATTACTACCATTGCGTCAGTTTAAGGTTGTTGAGACACTATGTGTTCGCCTAATTATTCGGGTAGACACACAGGTCTACCCCTACGATTATTCTCTCACTATCTCCAACATCTCTCGCACCGCCTCATCAAGCCCTACAAAGAGAGCATGGGAAATGATGCTGTGCCCGATATTCAGCTCTTCTATCCCTGGGATAGCAACTATTTGTGCTGTATTGCGATAGGTTAGTCCATGACCGGCCACTACCCTCAACCCTTGTTTTCTGGCAAAGGATACAGCGTCCGTAATCTTTTCTAATTCTTCTTCCGGATTAGCTGAATTTACATACGGACCTGTATGGATCTCAATCATCATTGCATTTGTTTTAGCTGTTGCCCTGATCTGAGCAATGTCAGGCTCAATAAAAAGGGAAACCAATATCCTTTCTTCCTGGAGAAGAGAGACAATGGAGGTAATCTTTTCTCTTTGGCTGATAACATCCAGCCCCCCTTCGGTAGTTAATTCTTCCCGTCTCTCTGGAACTAAGGTAACCTGATTTGGTCTAATATGTAAGGCAAACTTTACCATGGCATCTGTGGCAGCCATTTCTAAATTTAATTTGGTTTGCACTAATTCCCTGAGCAGACGGACATCCCTTTCCTGAATATGCCTTCTATCCTCACGAAGATGACAAACAATACTATCACATCCGGCTAATTCAGCAATTAATGCTGCTTTTACCGGATCAGGCTCTTTTCCACCCCTTGTTTGTCTTATTGTTGCTACATGATCAATATTTATACCTAATTGCATTTCAATATATCCACTCCTTTCCTGTTTCGATTTTTTTCGCTAACAATTGCTCTATTCTTTCAGCCCACTCCTCAGATTTTTGGCTGTTTCCTGCATCTAAATAATATTCTGACAACTTTCGGTATACCTCTGCCATAAGGTCTTTATCATCAATCCGTTCGGCTAACTGACAAGCCTTATTAAGTGTTTCGACAGCCTCTGTTGTTTCTCCTTTAGCAAATGAATTCCTTGCCAGAAACATCCATGCACGAATCCGTCCTGTATGGAACATGATCTTTTCTGCAGCCGTAAGCATCTCCTGATAGAAATCCTGAGCTCGTCCGAAGTCGCCCATAAATTCGGCTATATTCCCCTTGCATTGCCATAGATTAACCCAATTTTCGGGTTTAAGGATTAAAGGGGTATATTTATTTAATAACTGCTCTATGGTTTTGGGATAACCTGATTTAATCAATGTCTCCAGATTATGGAATATTATCTCAAAGGACTCATTTATACAGCCGCATTCAAAATAATAATAAGAGGGTTCAAGATAATTATAAATATCCTTGTCTGTATTTTTGGTATTTAACAGGTTATTAAAGCAATCACCTATCTGTTGATAAATTCGCCTGACATCCCTTTCCTGGGACAAAGCCATTTTTTTGGTAATGGAATGGGCTATGTACTTGTTATCTGGATATATGGTAAACACAAAAAAACCAAGAATAGAATTTATCTTTTCCTCAAAGTCTGCAAGCCTGTATATTTCTTTTGCCATGGTATCATCTGTAGGCTTTCTTAACAGGGAGAGCAGGAATAAAAGGTTTTTTTCCTCCAGAGAGGCTTCGGAAAACAACCGTTCCAGAAGATATTTTTCTGCCTCTTCCCTGTATCTTGGAAGTTGATTGACCAATTCTTCAGGGTCATACCAATATCGTTGAATCAAGCCTGTAAAGTGTTTCAAGATGTATGGATTTCCACCAACCTTTTCTATAATTTCATCTTTGACCCTTTCCGGTAGATCTTCCTGATCTCTGGCACTGAGAAATTGGATTATCTCCCTGCGATTTAATTCACTTAAGCTAACGGGCTCGAGGGATGAGTGTTCCAGAAATTCCACCTTTCGTGGAACAATAAAGACAACAACTGATTTTGTCAATTCTCTATCAAGGGCAGACAGGATATTCTTTATCTGATCATCTTTAATGGTATATCCTTCCAGATCAAAGAAAAGGGCATATTTATTTTTCTCCAGGCTGCTTATTAATGCCTCTATTTTTTTATCTCCGCTCAGATTTTGTACTTTCTTGAGGGTCTTGTCTCCAGCCTCAGCCAGAAATGCAGCTAATTGAACAAGTAGTATCTCTTCTGTAATATCCTCAGGAAGTGTTATCCAAAACACCTTATTCGTATCCTGAAGTAATGAGGCAAGTTTTGAACACAATGCTGTTTTACCCATGCCGGGCAGGCCACAGACCATGGCTGTATTGTTTGTTTTTAATAACGATTGAAGTTTTTCTAATTCGGTTTCTCTACCTACAAATCCCAAAGCACAGGGAACCCCTTCCAGAAAGGTCTTTATTAATTCTTCTTCCTTCCCATCTTGTTCTCCCTTCTTTCGTATCTCATACACGGTCATGGGGGGTATATTTTCAAATCTTTGAATACCAAGGTTTATAAAATTAAGCTCTGGATCCAATCTGGAGGCAGCCTCCAGAACATCATACCCATCCCGACTCAAAAATATTTTTCCACTTTTATCCTTTTCTGATTCTTTTTGGGCAAGACTCCAGAGGGCAGCGATACATTCTAATCCAAAACCCCCTGGTTTCCCGCCAGGAAAGGCTGTCTGATGAATAGCGATAGATAGATTGATTAATTCTTTCTTTTTTCTTTTTCGGCTTAAATTTACAGGGGAATTCAGCCATAACGATTGTACTTCTATGGCAGTGTTAATTGCCTTGACTAATCCGGAGACAATTTCATCTGCTGAAAAAGGAATAGTCATCAGCCCATCTTTGGCTTTAATCACATTATCCTTAGCATCCGGGATTTCTTCTAAAACCTTAGCTATCAGCAAATCAAAGCTATCCCTTATATTAACAACATCCGTTTCCCCTTCAGGACAGATGAGGTTAACGCAAAGAATTACTATTGGTTCCAGTTTCCTGTTTGGTTTTGCCATGGACAAACCTCCTGCTTTGGTAGGAAGGTCATAAGGTAATCGGTGAAGAGGGAAAAGATAATCACCTCTATCCTCTTACCCGATTACCTTATGACCATATGACCTTCCCCCACTACCCTGCCATACTATGTCTCTTATATCGTCCGCTTCGCTCCCTTTTTTGGGCTATTTTAAGACGGTTTAGCATTCTTTTTAATGATTTGGCATTATCTTCATTTCTTTGGGTATAAAAGTAATTTCCTGATTCTGCTAATCTTTTATTCTTTTTTGAAAAAAACATATGATTTTCTGTAGCTGGATCAATAACAAGGGCTATCTGCCAGAAGAGGGAGAAAAAGTGGTTGTGAATGAAGGTATCGTAGGGAGACATAAATAATCCAATACCAGGATGTGTGTGATACCAGCCAAGCACATATTTATTCTTAAACCGCTCACTCATTTGGCAATCAAGCATCTTCCATGTCTGATGACTAAACGATAATGCCTCTCCCGTGGAATATACATGTTGAGCAGGGGTAATATCTGTTATCTGAACAAACAATTTTTCTTTCTCCCGCATAGGATAACCAATAAGAAAGCCTCCAACTTCCTTTTGTGGAGATGATTTAGCATGACGATATGCCTTGATTAAGGCATCCATATCTACAAAGATAGCCATATCTTTATTATCTACATCCCCCCAAGGGGAAACAATAAACTCATTTGGTTGAGAAGACGGCATTATCCCTTCTACAGGATTGACCTCAGACAACTCTCGGAGTTTAATATTTATTACTGCATTTTCTTCCACTCTGTGCCTCTGTGCCTTTGTCCCTATATCTTCAATATACTCCATACCAGAACAACCCCAGCAAAAAACCCTGCAATACCTGCCAGCCACAACTTGTTTAATGAAGCAGCAACAAAGGCAGTATCTTTGTTTTTAGGATTAACCTCAGCCATTTCTTTTATGCCTTCTGTAGCATAGATAGATTTTGCCTCCTGCTCATTATTCTTAGAGGCATAGAAATAAAATTCTTTAGTTTTGACTACATTTTCTTCATTCCAAACAAATATTTGTTGCTTATTTTTAATCGGATCAACAACTAAGGCTATCTGCCACGACAAATCAAAAAAATTCCTTTGAATAAACATATCATCCTCAGAAAGGAATACTCCCCATCCTGGATGGGTATGATGCCAGCCAACAATCCTTTTATTCCAGAATCGTTTAGCCTTCATCTCTACATCAATAGCACTCCATGTCTCAGGGGTAAACTTGATGTATGTTCCATCATTTTGTGTGTGTTTGGCTGGCAAAAAGTCTGATATCTTGATAAATTCTGCCTTATTTTCCCGGCTATATTCTCCTATCAGAACACCACCCAATTCTTTAGCAATATCCTGTTTTGAATACTCCAATATTTCTTCAAAGACACCAACAGCCATAAATACCTTCAGGTTTTCTCTCGAATCATCTACCTGTAGCCTGACAACACAATTTGGATCATGAATGGGCATAATCCCATTGGCTGGTTTGGCTGCAACTGTTTCTCCGCGAAGTTGAATTAAATCTATCCCATCTTTTTCGGGTATGGACATAGCGGGTGTCTCCTTTATTTTCTCGCAAAGCACGCAAAGCACGCAAAGCACGCAAAGAAAAAACAAAAGCAATCTGTTATCTTTCTGGACTTTGCGAACTTAGCGCCTTTGCGAGAGATTGATTTCTTTACGGTTACGAAAATTTAACCTCGTAAGGATTCCCCATATCTACCTTGTGCTCTTCCAACTGTCTGGTATCAATGGGCAATTTATCCTTATTCTGCAATGCCCATGTAGCGGCAGAGGCATTTAAGGAATCATATTCATCATAATTTTTATACTGAATCATTTCTCCGAGCCTGACACAGAGCCTATCCAATGTTTCAGATGGTGCCCAACCACCGAGACACACATGATGATTTGAACCAATATTTGGGTGATACATGGGAGTTAACCACTCTAAATTTGGTTTTACTCGCGGATAGGTAGTAGGCAGATAAATTTCTACTTGATGGAAGTTAGTCGGGATAATCTCTTTACTCAAGGCATCAAGCTTAATGCCTCGACAGGTATAGGTAATGATATATTTCTCTGGTGGATGACCAAAGAATTCAAAGGTGATAAACTTGCTTTTTTTAATAAGTTCCTGCATACTTCGATAATCTTCTTCTAATCGAAGCATTCTTGGAGATTGATACATTGTACACCTCGCAAATGTCAGTTGTCAGGGATCAGCTAAAATCAGGAATCTGATAACTGTCAACTGTCAACTGTCAACTGCCAACTGCTAACTGTTGACTGTCAACTGCCAACCGATCCCCCTGCCACCACCACTGGATGAATCTTTAACACTGCCCCATCCCGTATTCCGGCATTTGACAAGGTATCACTCTCACTCAATGACCTGCCAGAGGCTTTATGGTGCAGTTGATAATTTAATGGTGAGCCACTTGGACTAACGGCTGGAAGTTTCATCTTGGTAACTAAAGCTGTTAGCACCCGTTTTAATGGAATATCATCTGGAATATCTGCCCGCTGCCTTTTGGCACCAGTAACATCTTCTATCTCTACACTAACAACACGCATTTTTTACCTCCAGCTATATAAAGTTGAGAGTTGAGAGTTGAGAGTTGAGAGTTGAGAGTTAAAAGTATGGATATTATTATCTCTTCTCGCTCAACCCTCAACCCGCAACCCTCACCCCTCAACTCTCAACCCACAACTCTCAACGCTCCACTCTTCACTCGCAACCCACAACTCTCAACTCTCAACTCTCAACTCTACACTCTACTCACAAAACCCTCAACCCTCAACACTAAACTCTCAACACTCAACACTCAACTCTACTATCCTCTACCCCATACACTTCGGAGAGAA
>JAZDHC010000039.1:0-42945 GCA_043806395.1 Candidatus Desantisiibacteriota bacterium
GCAGAATTGGGATTTGAAATCAACAAGAAAGTTGAAGGGGGTTGAAATTTCTGGCTCACAAATATGGAGTCTGTCATAAATTCTTCGTTACCGCTTGGGGCGAAAGAGGCCACAGTGGAGTGGGCTCTCTGTTCTTAAGTCTCTGCACCCCCCGCTATTGAGGGCAAGGGGGTGGAATTCTGTACCACAATCACTTACAATGAATGCGATGAATAGTTGCAATTACAATTCTACTGTCTCGTCAACTCTTAATTGTCGGTAGGCAGTAATTCTCATTATGAACCGCAGAGACGCAGAGTCGCAGAGAATTTTATATGTTTCACTCAGCGTTTCTTCTCTGCGTCTCTGCGTCTCTGCGGTGAAAAAATATCAAAATGAGAATTACTACCATTGCGTCAGTTTAAGGTTGTTGAGACACTACACTCTCTTCTTCAACTTCAATTTCAACTTCAATTTCAGGTTCAGTTCCATCTTCTTCTTCATCTTCCACAAAAATCTCATCATCCTCTGGTTGAACACCTGCCACTGCCACATCAATTCCCCCTTTGAAGGGGGTCAGGGGGATGTCCTCTATTACTTTGTCTCGTTTACACTCAAATTCTACAATTTGATGTGTTTTTAATCCTGTACCAGCAGGAACAAGTCGTCCAATAACCACATTTTCCTTTAATCCACTCAAGTCATCAGACATCCCACAAATAGCTGCCTCAGTCAGTACCCTTGTTGTTTCCTGGAATGATGCAGCTGAGATAAAGCTATCTGTACCCAAAGAGGCTTTAGTTATACCAAGGAGTATTGGTCGGGATTTAGCTGGTTGACCACCCCTTGCGATTGTAGCAATATTTTTATCTGCGAAAACAAATTTGTCTACTTGTTCACCAAGAAGAAAATCTGTATCACCATAGTCAAGCACTTCTACCTTGCGAAGCATTTGTCTGATGATAACCTCAATATGTTTATCATTTATATCCACACCCTGAAGCCTGTATACCTCTTGAACCTCATTAACCAAATACTCCTGAAGGGCTCTATCCCCTTTAATCCGCAAGATATCATGCGGCTCGATGACACCATCTGTTAATGAATCACCAGCCCGAACAATGTCCCCATCATGTACCTTCAGATGCTTACCCAAAGAAATATCATAATCTTTCACATCCCCAGTGGCATCATTAACAATACTAATGGTTCTCTTTCCTTCGCCTATTTCCTTAAATTTAACCATACCAGCGATTTCTGCCACAATAGCCACATTTTTTGGCTTTCTTGCCTCAAAAAGTTCTGCTACCCTTGGTAGTCCTCCGGTAATATCCTTTGTTTTTATCAATTCTTGCGGGAACTTAGCCAGAATTTCACCTGCTGAGATTTTAGCCCCGTCATTTACTGCCAATCGTGCTCCATTAGGAATAATATAATTGGCAACAGGTACTCCTTCTGCATTTATTACCATTAGTGTCGGTTGAAGTTGTGCTTCCCTGTCTTCCATGATTTCCTTTCGATAAAGACCAGTATTAGCATCAAATACTTCACAAAGTGTCCTGTCCGGGACAATCTCCTTGTACCGTATTGTTCCTGAAGTCTCTGACAGAATCAACTCATTATACGGATCAAACTCAGCAACCACTGTATTTTTTGGAATAATAGTCCCTATCTTTGGAAATATATGTGTTCCAGTTTTCACTGAAATAGATCTTTCACGGGCAACAATATAAATCTTTTCATCCCCAATTATCCTGACAATCCCTGATGTAGCTGCAAGCAATGGCTTTGTTTCTTCAGTTTTATCCAGCACGGCAGCAATCTTATCTCCAATATTTACCCATACCCCATCAAACACAACCGGAACAAAACCCTCATCAAGATCATATTCCGCCATTATCTTCCTTACAGTCAACTCCCCCTGCCTATAAGCAACTGAGGAACCATCCTCCAATTGAATAAGCCGTTTTGGCAGATCAACCAACTCTACAGCATAAGAGAACCTGACCTCTCTTTCCTCAACCAGACGATAAGCTGTACCACCAATATGGAATGTTCTCATAGTAAGCTGAGTACCTGGCTCTCCAATACTTTGAGCAGCAATAATCCCCACAGCCTCTCCCATATCAATCAATTTGCCTGTAGCAAGGTTTCGTCCATAACACTTGGCACATACACCCTTTCTTGCCTCACAGGTAAGAACCGTTCTTATCTGTATCCTTTCAATCTCTGCCTCTTCAATAGACGGAATTGCTGACTCATCAATTTCCTCATTTGCCCTAACAATAACTTCTCCGGTCATAGGATTAATTACATCCTCAAGCGTTACCCTTCCTAAGACTCTCTCGCCCAACGATTCAATGACCTCATCCCCTTCCATTAATGCCTCAATAGCCACCCCATTCATTGTGCCACAATCATTCATGGTAATAATCACATCTTGCGACACATCAACCAACCGACGAGTCAGGTATCCAGCATCAGCTGTTTTTAAGGCAGTATCTGCTAATCCCTTTCTTGCCCCATGGGTTGAGATAAAATACTCTAATATGGTTAATCCTTCCCGGAAATTGGATGTGATAGGAAGCTCGATTATTTCTCCTGAAGGCTTGGCCATCAATCCTCTCATGCCAGCCAGCTGCCTTACCTGTTGTTTACTTCCACGGGCACCGGAATCAATCATCATATAAACAGGATTAAACCCATCCTGATCCCGACGCAATTTCTCAAACATGATATTAGAAATCTCTTCACCAGCAGTTGTCCAGAGATCAATTATTTTATTGTATCTCTCTTCATCTGTAATTACACCTAATTGATATTGCTCGATTATTTCTTCAACTATCTTTTTGTTTTTTGAAACAATCATTTCCTTTTCATCAGGCACCAGAATATCCGTCATTCCAATAGATACCCCGTATTTGGTTGCATACTCAAATCCAGCATCCTTGATTGCATCCAATGCCTTAACCGTCCGATGAATACCATATTTCCGATAGACCTCAGCTATTATATTACTCAAGAGCTTTTTATCTATCTTTTCATTAACAAAATCCATATCTTCTGGCAGAATTTTATTAAAGACGATCCTTCCAACCGTGGTTTTTATCTTTTGCCCCTTGATTCTAACCAGAACTATGGCATTTAACTTGATATATCCCTGGTCATAAGCCATAAAAGCCTCATCAGGACATGCAAAGAATTTACCCTCATCCTCTATTCCTTCCTTTGTCAGGCAATAAATACCAAGCACAATATCCTGAGTTGGGGTAACAATAGGTTTACCATTTGCTGGAGAAAGCAGATTATAGGCAGCCAACATCAATACCCTGCATTCAATCTGTGACTCTATTGAAAGTGGTATATGGACAGCCATCTGATCACCATCAAAGTCAGCATTAAATGCTGAGCAGACCAATGGATGTATCTTGAGGGCATCACCTTCAACTAAGACAGGCTCAAATGACTGAATACCTGCCCGATGAAGTGTTGGGGCACGATTTAACATGATGGGATGACCAGCAATAACCTTTTCTAAGATGTCCCATACCTCAACCCTTTCCTTTTCAACCATTCTTTTAGCATTTTTGATATTATGGGCAAAGCCATTTGCTACTAATTGCCTCATAATAAATGGCTTAAATAATTCTAACGCCATCTTTTTCGGCAATCCGCACTGATGAAGATTCAAGGTAGGATCAACCACAATCACAGACCGTCCAGAATAATCTACTCGTTTACCAAGAAGATTTTGTCTAAATCTTCCCTGTTTACCCTTAAGCATATCAGACAAAGACTTTAATGGCCTATTCCCTGATCCTCTTACCGGTCTGCCCCGTCGGCCATTATCAAAGAGGGCATCCACTGCCTCCTGAAGCATTCTTTTTTCGTTACGAATAATGATCTCTGGCGCCCTTAGCTCCATTAATCGCTCTAATCTATTATTTCTATTAATTACCCTGCGGTACAAATCATTTAAGTCTGATGTTGCAAACCGTCCACCATCTAATTGGACCATTGGCCTGAGTTCTGGTGGAATAATCGGGATAACATCTAAAACCATATACTCTGGCTTATTTTCTGAATGACAAAACGCCTCCATAATCTCCAGCCGCTTGACAATTCGTTTGCGTTTCTGCATGGAGGTTTCATCTCTCATCCCCTTTCTCAACTCTTTGGCGGATGCGTCTACATCAATCCTCTTTAATAATTCCTTGATAGCCTCAGCACCCATACCTACCTTAAATTTATCTCCATACTTTTCACGGTAACCTCGATATTCATCCTCAGTAAGCACATCTCGTTCTGCCAGAGGGGTATTGCCTGGATCCATAACAATATAACCCTCAAAATAAAGAACTAATTCTAAGTTCTTTACAGTAACATCTAACAATAGTGCCATTTGAGATGGAACCCTCTTAAAATACCATATATGTGAAACAGGACAGACCAATTCAATATGTCCCATCCGATGTCTCCGCACCTCAGAGCGGGTAACCTCTACCCCACATCTATCACAAATTACACCCTTATATCGAATACTCTTATACTTGCCGCAAAAACATTCCCAGTCCTTGGTCGGTCCAAATATCTTCTCACAAAAAAGCCCATCCCTTTCTGGTCTAAAGGTTCTATAATTGATTGTTTCCGGCTTCTTTACCTTGCCATGTGACCATGACTTGATATTGTCAGGGGATGCCAACCCAATGGCTATAGAAGAAAAATTCATCATTCCTTCGCTGCTTTTTTGTTCAAACAAAGAGTCAAAGGTAACCTTTTGTTTTTTTTCAGGTATATTAAATGATTCAACTGGTTCCAATCTCGTGCCTCCTAATAATTGTAAGCATTCAGCTATCAGTTTTCAGCTGACAGTTTCCTGACTGACTGCTGATTGCTTCCCTTATATCATATCTGCCAAATCATGCATCTCTCTATCTCGCAATATTTTATCTGTTTCCTGTGAGCGTCTTGTTTCTATCATGTTACTTATTTCTAACACCCTATTCTTCTCATCCAATATCTTCACATCCAGACACAACCCTTGAAGCTCATGAACAAGTACATTGAATGATTCGGGAACACCAGGATTAGATGCATTTTCACCCTTAACAATTGACTCATATATCTTTGCCCGACCCATAATATCGTCTGATTTAACTGTCAGAAACTCCTGCAGGACATGGGAAGCACCATAAGCCTCAAGTGCCCATACCTCCATTTCACCAAGCCGTTGTCCACCAAATTGAGCCTTTCCTCCAAGCGGCTGTTGGGTAACCAATGAATATGGACCGATAGAACGGGCATGAATCTTATCTTCTACCAAATGAGCTAATTTAAGGATATAAATATATCCAACCGTCACCTTTTGCTCAAATCTTTCCCCTGTTTTTCCATCATAAAGTGGCATCTTCCCATCTGCAGGAAGTCCAGCCCTGACCAATTCTTGTGCAATCTCAGCCTCAGTAGCCCCATCAAACACAGGACATGCATATTTTACCCCCAACTTATTAGCTGCCCAACCAAGGTGTGTTTCTAATACCTGTCCAATATTCATTCGTGACGGCACAGAAAGGGAGTTTAATATCATATCAACCGGTGTACCATCCTCCATGTACGGCATCTCTGCCTCTGGAACAATCCTGGCTATAACACCCTTGTTTCCATGTCTTCCTGCCATTTTATCCCCAACAGTAATCTTCCGTTTATTTGCCACATAAACCTTTACCAATTCATCCACGCCAGCCGGCAAATCATCGCCACTTTTTGCTGAAAAATACTTAACATCAATAACAATCCCTTCATTTCCATAAGGCATCCGTAGTGATGAATCCCTAACCTCTCGAATCTTTTCGCCAAAGATAGAATGAAGCAATTTATACTCAGGGGTAAGCTCTGTTTCTCCCTTTGGTGTAATCTTTCCTACTAAGATATCACCGGACTTAACAAAAGCACCAATCCTGATAATACCATCCTTATCAAGGTCTTTCATCGCCTCATCCCCAAGGTTAGGAATGTCACGGGTAATTGTCTCAGGTCCAAGCTGGGTATCCCTTGCCTCAACCTCAAACCTTTCAATGTGAATAGAGGTGAAAACATCATCCCTGATAAGTCTTTCAGAGAGAATGATAGCATCCTCAAAGTTATAACCATTCCATGGCATAAACGCCACCAGAACATCCTTACCCAAGGCAAGTTCTCCACCCTGCGTACCGGTTCCCTCACTGAGCGGCTGCCCTTTTGTAACCCTATCCCCTTTCTTGACAATGGATCTTTGATGAAGGCATGTAGCTTGATTAGATCGCTTAAACTTTGTCAGATTATAATGATACTCCTTGCCATCATCACCTGACAGGATAATCTTTGTAGCTACAGCACGGCTGATTACCCCATCAACATCAGCAAAGGCAACTATTCCTGAATCTCGAGCTACATAATACTCCATCCCGGTACCTACCAATGGTGATTGGGTATAAAGAAGTGGAACCGCCTGTCGTTGCATATTTGAACCCATCAGTGCCCGATTAGCATCATCATGCTCTAAGAATGGAATCATTGCCGTTGAAACACTGATTATCTGCTTTAGTGCTGCCCCGGCATAATTAACCTGAGCAGGTGGAACAAGGGGAAAATCATCCTTGAATCGAGATGGGACTACCTCACCCAGCAGTTTTCCATTTTCATCTGTAGGAAGACCTGCCTGAGCAATAATACATTTTGTTTCTTTATCTGCTGAAAGATATTCTAATTCATTGGTTATCACACCATCAACCACCTTGCGGTAAGGGGTTTCAATAAATCCATACTTATTTATTTTACCATAAATAGCCATAGATACAATCAATCCAATGTTTGGACCTTCTGGTGTTTCAATTGGACATATTCTTCCAAAATGGGAATAATGCACATCACGAACCTCAAACCCAGCCCGTTCCTTAGATAACCCACCCTGTCCAAGGGCAGAAAGCCTGCGTTTATGGGTTAATTCAGCTAGTGGATTGGTTTGATCCATGAATTGTGAAAGTTGGTTTGAGCCAAAGAACTCATTTATAGATGCAGTAACAGGCTTTATATTCATAACCGACTGAGGGGTCATGGTCTCAATATCCTGTATGGTCATTCTTTCCTTAATGCTTTTCTCTAATCTGGAAAACCCAATGCGAAGCTGATCCTGCAATAATTCACCTACAGGTCGAACGCGTCTATTCCCAAGATGATCAATATCATCAATCTCTCCCTCTTTTAACACAATCTTTATGAGGTATTTAAGGGCTTCAATAATATCCTCATGGGTCAATATCCATTGATCTAAAGGAATATTCAGGTTTAACTTTTGATTTATCTTGTATCTTCCTATTTCAGACAAGTCATATCTTTCCGGGTCAAACAGCAACTTTTCAAAAGCCTGCTTGGCATTATCCTGGGTTGGCGGCTCACCTGGCCGAAGCACTGCATACAACCTGAGTAAGGCATCATCTGTTGACACACTGTTATCTTTTTCCATGGTATTTAAGAGGATTGTTGCCTCTATAGACAGAGCCTTAACCTCAACTACCCCTGCCTCCTGTAATTGCTCAATAACAGCCCTGGTTATCCTTGTCCCAATGGGAAAAACAGTGGATCCAAATTTTAGCTGCTCTACTAATCTCATTTCAAGTAATTTTTCATCTACAGGCAAGGCTTTTATATCAGGATAGAATAATTTGATGATCTCATCTGTTGTTGAGTATCCCATAGCTTTAAGTAAAATTGTAGCAGGTAATTTTCTCTTCCGTCCCAATCGGACATTAATAACATTATTAGAATCAATTTCAAACTCTACCCATGCCCCACGATAGGGAATAAGTCGGCATGAATATAACTTTTCTTGAGAATCATAGGAAAATAGTATACCAGGGGATCTATGCAACTGGCTGACAATAACCCTTTCTGCCCCATTGATGATAAAGGTACCCCTTTTTGTCATCAATGGCATATCCCGCATAAAAACCTCTTGCTCCCGTATCTCACCAGACTGACGATTTACCAGACGCAATTTTACCCTTAACGGCACACCATAGGTTACATCCCTATCCCGGCATTCTTCTTCTGTATATTTTGCTTCTCCAAGTGTATAGCTGATAAACTCTAAAACTACACGATTATTAAAATCAGCAATAGGAAATGTTTCTGAAAACACCTGCTGTAGTCCTTGCGACTTGCGTTTATTTGAATCAACATGTTGCTGCAAAAACCATTCATAAGAATCTTCCTGAATGGCAATAAGTGGGGGGATATCAACCACCTCTTTATACTTAGCAAAAGATAAACGAGGGGTTTTCAACATTTCCTCCATATAATTCTGCCTCCATTTGTCTGTAGGAGCAATCCTGCCAGAGGTGCTACCTCCTTGCGATTGCCCTTCTGTTTCTGTAGGGGCAATCCCTTGCGGTTGCCCTTCTGTATTTGTAAGCATTCAATTAACAGCATTCAGCCAAAACCAGAAAACGAGCCTGCCTGTCCCGTCTTGGACAGTAGAGTAGGATAGATACGCACAGACAGTCGTTTATAACAAAACTTGCGTCTTACTTTTCCTTGCCTTAGCTGACAACTGTCAACTGAATGTTTTCGCTGACAATTTCAGGGCATAAGAATACCTCATGCCCTGAAAATTTTCCAAATTTTGTATGATTTAATTGGTGATTAAGTACAATTACTTAATCTCTACAGTAGCCCCAACCTCTTCCAACTTTTTCTTTATCTCGGCAGCCTCTTCCTTTGTTATCCCCTTCTTAATCTCTGAGGGAGCACCATCTACCAGATCCTTAGCCTCTTTTAAGCCAAGGCTGGTAATAGTACGGATTTCTTTAATCACCTGTATCTTGTTTGAACCAAATGAAACAAGAATAACATCAAACTCTGTCTTCTCTTCTTCTTCCTGAGCCGGAGCAGCTGCACCAGCAGCCATTGGCATCATCCCCATACCCATAGGCATAGCAGCTGAAACACCAAACTTTTCTTCCAATGATTTTACCAATTCAGACAATTCCAGAACATTCAAACCAGAGATAGCCTCTATTATCTCTTCTTTTGTTGCAATAGCCATCTTCCAAACACCTCCATTTACTACAATTCTATATCAGGACATATATTATCCTTTTTTTTCTTCAATAGCCTTTAACACACAAACCAAATCTCTCATAGGTGCAGCCAGTACCCTTACCAATCCAGAAAGAGGAGACTGGATAACGCCAACCACCTGAGCAAGAAGAACATCTTTGGAAGGCAGTTTAATAATTTCTTTCACATCACTGCTTGTCAATACCGTACCATCTTCAAGCATTCCTGCCTTGATCTCAAGCTTTTTTGCCTCTTTCATAAAGGCTAATAAGATATTAATAGGGGCTACCAAATCCTTATAACCAATAACCATGGCTGTTGGACCTGTTAGAAAATCCTTAATAGGAGAGGAATCATTCTCTGTTGTGGCTCTTAATATTTGATTATTCTTGTAAATTAGATACTCTGCCCCGCATTCTCTTAATTTTTTTCGCAAGGCAGTGATTTCAAAAACTGTTATTCCTCGATAATCAGTAAGGATAATCACTTTACTATCTTGTATCTTCTTTCGTAATAATTCAACTTTTTCTGCTTTTTGTTGTTGTGCTATTCGCATTCTCATTTACTCCTATTATTCTTCCACTATCTTCTTAGCTACTCTTGCATCAATTTTTATGCCTGGCCCCATAGTGGTTGAAATATCTATACCACGGACATATTGCCCCTTAACTGTTTGTGGTTTTGCCTTAAGGATAGCCATAAAGAAAGCCTTAAAGTTGTCATGAAGTTTATCCATAGCAAAGGAAACCTTTCCAATGGATGAATGAACTATACCAAAGCTATCACACCTGAATTCTACCTTTCCATTTCTTACTTCATTGACAGCCTTTGCTATATCCATGGTTACAGTACCTGATTTAGGATTTGGCATTAATCCACGGGGTCCAAGAACCTTGCCTAATTGTCCAACATCCTTCATCATATCAGGGGTAGCAATAGAAACATCAAAATCTAAAAAGCCTTCCTTTATCTTATCAATCAAATCCTTTTCCCCAACGATGTCAGCCCCTGCCTGTTCTGCTTCAAGAGCCTTTTCACCCTTAGCAAAAACAGCAATCCTTATCTTTTTTCCAGTACCATGCGGAAGCACCACCGTACTTCGCACCTGTTGGTCCGCATGCTTTGGATTTACCCCAAGCTTTATGGATACATCAACACTCTCATCAAACTTTACAAATGATGTTGCCTTTGCCAATTCAAGTGCTTCATCAACCTCATACGACTTGGTTTTATCAATCAAACCCATTGCTTGACCAAATTTCTTACTTATCTTAGACATAACATTCACCTTCTTTTAGGAACATATAAAAGGCAATTAGACTGTAGACTGTCAGGCTGTAGGTAAAGACGAATAACCTATAGCCTATAGCCTATAGCCTATAGCCTAAATCAATACACCACATCAATCCCCATGCTTCTGGCAGTACCTATAATTTGTCTTGTAGCTGCTTCAACATCATTTGCATTAAGATCTGGCATTTTTGTTTTTGCTATTTCTCGAACCTTATCAATTGCTATCTTAGCCACTTTTTGCTTATTTGGCACACTAGAACCCTTTGCCACACCAACTGCTTTAGCCAGTAGAACAGCAGCAGGCGGAGTTTTGAGAATAAAGGTATATGATCTATCATCATATACCGTAATCACTACCGGCAGAATCAACCCTTCCTGATTTGCTGTTTTAGCATTAAAAGCCTTGCAGAACTCCATGATATTGACCCCTGCCTGTCCTAAAGCAGGACCAACAGGTGGAGCCGGATTTGCTCTGGCACCAGGGATTTGCAATTTTATTATCTTTTTAATATTCTTTTTCTTTGCCATTTTCCCATCCTTTAGAATTACACCTTTTCTACTTGATAAAATTCAACCTCAACAGGGGTAGCCCTACCAAGGATATTCATCATTATCCGCAATTTTGCATGTTTTGCGTCTATCTCACCCACTGTCCCAATAAAGTCCTTAAATGGACCATCAATTATCCTGACTGGCTCATCTTTCTGGAATTGTATACGAGGTTTGAGCCTTGGAGCACCAGCAGAAATCTGTTTCAAGATAGCATCTACCTCTGCCTGAGCCAAGGGGTAAGGTTTGTTTTTGTCACCCACAAACCCAAAAATTCCTGGTGTATGCTTAATCACATACCATGTATCATCTGACATCTCCATCTCTATCAGTATATAACCAGGAAAAAATTTCTTGGCTACAGTTTTCTTTTTCCCACCCTTTACCTCTGTAACTTCTATGGTAGGAATAACTATCTGAGAGACCTTGTCAGATAAATTCATAGCTTCAAGCCTATTTTCCAGATTAAGCTTTACCTTATTTTCATATCCTGAATATGTATGAATTACATACCATTCCATATTTTTATCTTCCAATTACAAAATTTAATAAAGCAATAAAAACCCAGTCAACGAGTCCAATATAGGTAGTAATTATTGCTACACAAACGATTACTACCCCTGTTGCTCCCAGAATAACCTTTTTTGTAGGCCAAGAAACTTTGCCATTTTTAGGAGAAACTTCGACCCAAACTTCTCTTAAAAATTTTTTGGCTTTATTATGAATTTCTATTATTTGCTGTTTCATCTTTTTCCTACGCTTCCAGAGACTTTATACACTAACACCTTAGACTATCGGACACCTCTAAAAACTCACTGAAGCCACGCTGGCGATGTTGCAAAGCTGCTCAAAATGCTCATTTACCACATGTAAACTGCGCTTTTTCGCATCTTTGCGCCTTGCCATCATCACTTGATTGAGCTTTTAGAGGTGCCCTATCCTGAGTATATCAAGGAAGAAACTGAAGGCGAACAAATTACATAATTACTGGCAGGCCCGACAGGACTCGAACCTGCAACCCTCGGTTTTGGAGACCGATGCTCTACCAATTGAGCCACAGGCCTACTTTGTTTCTTTATGAACAGTATGTGCCTGACAAAATGGACAGTACTTCTTTAATTCCATTTTTGCAGTCTGTTTCTTTTTATTTCTTGTTGTATTATAATTTCGTCTCTTACAGTCTGAACATGCAAGAATAACCATTTCTCTTGACAATTTTATCCCTCACTTAAATATTACTACTTAGGTATATAGACTGTAGGTGTTTAGGTTGTAGGGTAAAGAAACAGAAACAGAAACACGGAATTATTAATGCAACACATCTGAAAAACTAACAGCCTACAGCCTAATTGTCTACAGCCTAACTACCTGAGTAGTTACGAAAGATCATAGTATATCATGAAATTCATACGATGTCAAGATATATTTTGCAACCCTTCAGCATTTTATATCAAATGCACTACATCTCTGTTAATCTAATCTTTCCCCAAACACCCATCTTATCATCTTTAATAATCACAACACCCAAAACACCATCAATTTCTTGTACACGACTTAATCCTTCAGGGATATCTGCATGTGTTTGAATAATATTGCCTATTTTTGTGGCTACAGCATCAGCCAATGGGGTAGATTCAGATACGACTACACAGGCATCAGCCTTTCCAAAACTGATAGAATGACCAACCGTACCTGAGGATGTACAAACACCCCATCTGCCTGGTTCAAGTAAAATCGCCATCCTTCCAGAAAGCACGGATGAACCAGCTAATATCCCAATCTTTCTTGATATGCTTGTATTCAGAAAGATATCCCCACCATTTTCAACAATGATGTCCTCAGAAAAGGCTAATAAATCCATTCCTACAGCATCAGCAACAACCCCGGCTACAGCAGCCATGGGACCAACCCCTGCCATTGCTGAGGCATCACTCATTTGACGAATAATCAATGGTGCTTTCCCTGAAACCAGATATGGAGAAAAGGTATGACCAAATTCAGGACACTGTTGGATATATCTTTTAATGGTTAAATAATGCCTTTTCAGAGAATCATATGCCTGTTTTTCAAGCATGGTTCTGGCTGAAATAAAAAGATCACTCTCAAAATAAACTACCCTGAAACTAATTAATGAGGTGTCTTTTCTTAAAAAATCCTGACGGTACTTCCTCTCCTCATACACTTACATTTCACCGGTATTATATTTGATGAAAAAAATAACCTCATTTTCCGTAAGAAAAGAAGTCGATATTAATCATATCATACTATCTTGCTTTTGTCAAGCATTTTTTTACAAAAACTTCTGAATCCGTCGACAGGCTGTTACGGAATAGGAATTTGGCATGAAATACATACAATATGTTGTTCGTATTCTGTAGGGACATCCCCTTGTGGGTGTCCGGTTACTTCAACCTTTTGCAACCATTCGTTGCATTTTACGGATAGGGACAAGCCCTGTCCCTACGACAATAATAAATCATTGATATGAATGTCAATAGGTAGTAACTTGGGTTAACTACTTAGGTTGCGTTATGTTACGCAACCTAAAGCTTACAGCTATCAAGTAAACACCAGATAACTGAGGCATTATCTAACATTCTTTGCTCTTCTCCCTACAGTCTAAATGCCTACAGCCTATCTACCTGATCAGTTACGATTATATCATAAATAATTCAAAAGTCAGCAGAAAATTCAATTTTACCACATTTTATTCTTGGAGAGTGTTACAATGTTGTGGTTTTTTAGGCATAAGAGGCAGCTCAGAATTATCATATACACATAACACAAACCAATAATATTACACTTGCTACTGGCTAACAAGCATGTAATCAATTGATGACTGGCTGATTACATCTTGAGGGTAAATTCTATTTGACTTTAATTGTAAATTATGTTAAACTACTCAGGTGTTTAGACTGAAGGCTGTTAAACTGTAGGGTAAAGAAGCAGAAACAGGAGAATTATTGATGTAGTTCGCGTCTTTCAAACTAACAGCCTTCAGCCTAAACACCTGAGTAGTTACGATATAATATCCTCCTGGAGGGCTAAAAGCGATGTCTGAGCAAAAGCAAAAGACTACAGTCATTATCTTTTCTGTGGTTTCTAACAGCATTCTGGTGATATTGAAACTATTGGTTGGTTGGCTAACCGGATCCATCTCTATTCTTTCCGAATCCGTTCATTCAGGAATCGATTTGCTGGCTGCTCTAATTGCTTTTTTTGCAGTGAGAAATTCTGGGAAACCTGCGGATGAAAAACATCCATTCGGACACGATAAGATTGAAAATATTTCAGGGTTTGTAGAAGCTATGCTTATCTTCATGGCAGCAGGATGGATTATTTATGAAGCCGTTAAAAAATTAATCAATCCTGCACCATTGGAGGCATTGGTCTGGGGTATGGCAGTGATGCTGTTCTCATCGGTGATAAATATCATTGTTTCGAAACGGCTCTTTAAGATTGGTCGTAAAACCGAGTCCATGGCGATTCAGGCAGATGCCTGTCATTTGCAGATGGATGTCTGGACTTCCATAGGGGTAATGACTGGGTTAGGACTCATCTGGGTAAGTGAGACTCTTTGGAAAGGTATGCATTTTCATTGGATTGACCCAATAGCTGCAATCGTAGTCGCTGTATTAATTATTAAGGCTGCCTATGACTTGACCCATCAATCAATTCATGATCTGTTAGACAGCAGCCTGACAGCTGATGAGATCGAACACATTCGTATCAATATCATGGCGTATTGCCCCCAGATCCATGGTTTTCATCGACTCCGCACACGAAAAGCAGGGAAGAATCGTTTTATAGAATTTCACTTGAAGGTAAAAAGCGATATGACGGTTGAGAAATCCCACCACTTAACAACTATAATTACTGAAAAAATTCAAGAACAAATACCATGTGCAAATGTCAATATTCACATTGAACCATGCAGACAGGAATATTGTAGTGATATCTGCATAAAAGGCTGCTTACTGACCCCGGAAAAGCGGGATAAAAAACATCTTTAGAAAACTCCTTCATAGAGAGGTACAATGTCAACACGGCTTGGTTATTTAAGTTTTATCAATTGTCTGCCAGTGTATTATGGGATATTAGAGGGAAAAGTAAACATTGATGCACAGATAATCCCTGGGTTTCCAAACCAGTTAAATGCCTGGCTTGCTGCCGGAAATCTGGACATAAGTCCTATTTCCTCTATTGAATATGCCCGGCACCATGATGAATATCTGCTGTTATCGGACATCTGCTTAAACTCTGAGGGTCCGGTCAAAAGTGTTATTCTGGTAAGCAAATTTCCCATAGAAATGTTGGAAGGTAAATCTATTGCCCTGCCAACAACCAGTGCCACATCCCAAGTATTACTCAAGATACTTTTGTCCCATCTGAATGTTACCTATAAGGTGAAAGAACCATTCATTACTTCCATGCTTTCTGATTCAGATGCTGCCCTTTTGATTGGTGATGATGCCTTGCGAATTGAGAAAACAAATGATTTATTTTTGTATGATCTGGCAGAATTATGGCAGAAACAAACAGGCTTTCCAGTTGTCTTTGCTGTGTGGGCAGTTAGAAAAGATTATGCCAATCAATATCCTGAAAAAATTAGTGATATTGCTAATTCATTAAGAAAATCCTTAGATTATGGGCTATTTAATATTGATAAGATTATCGATGGGGTGTTGCCAGGGTTTCCAGGGGTAGACCTTCGGGATTATTTCAGTCTTTTGAGGTATGAATTTAATGCAAGGGCAAGGGAAGGGTTATTAGTATATTATGATCATGCCTTCAGGATGGGGTTGTGTGAAAGGTGTGAGGAATTGGTATTTGCATAGGTTATCAGGGAAAGATTTGCCATGTGACAGAAATTCCACCCCTTACCCCCGCCAGCGGGGGTAAGGAATCACCTGCTGGCGTAAAATAGTACATTTATTTCGTAAGTTTCTTTATCCTTGCCTCTGCCTTTTTAGCATACTGATTTTCTGCAAAGTCCTTTAGAACTAATTGATAGATCTCAATTGCTTTATTTGAGTTATTTAGATTATCTTCCTGCAATTGCCCAGCACGATACAGTATTTCAGCTGCGTGAGAATCCTTTGGATATTTCTGATAAAGCTGAAAATAGCTATCTGCAGCCTGTTCATAATCACTTATCTTCTCATAGCATTCTCCTATGGTAATAAGGGCTGATGGGGACAGGGGACTTTGAGGATATTCCTTAACTATCCTGTTGTATACAGAAATAACCTGCTCATATCGCTTAAGTTGTTCAAATATCTTGCCCAGTTCAAATAGTGCTGCAGGGGACTGTTCACTCTTGGAATATGCAGCAACTATTGTTTCATAGGCTTTAATGGCTTTATCATTATCCTTTAATTTATCAGCCCAAATTCTGGCACTTTCTAATAGATATTTTGGGGCATTGGCATCATCTGGAAACCTTGCAACACCATCTTGATAAAAAGAAGCTGCATTAGGATAATCTTTAACTATATCAAATATCCTTCCAATCTCAAAATATACCTGAGCAATTTGAGGTATATTTGGATATAAATAGATAACCTTTATATAGGCAGCTATTGCCAGATACTCTTGTTGTTTCACCTTAAGAAGATTTTGAGCCTTTGTCTGATATGCATCAAAAGCCATTGGGGAATATGAATAACACCTCAAAAACTCATCAAGCTCATGGTCAAGACAAGAATAGAGGGATGCATCTATAACAGGAAAAAGTTGTTTGATATAATTAAGCCACCTTTCTTCCTTTTTCTCACCCCCAACTGAAATAGCTAATATTTTTTGAGAAAATTCCTTATCAATCTTTTTTAACTTTTCCAGATCCCTGATTCGACCTTTTCCTTTAGAGACAAAGGAACCATCAGGCCAGATACAAATCAATTTGGCATATGCAATTGCAGCCTCGTCAAACCTTTTTTCTTCTTCATATAATTGACCCACAAGATATTGAATCTCATCACTTTTTTCTAATTCCAGACAATTTGTGACATACATCGAAAGTTCCATGAGACAATAGGTACTTATCCCTTTTAATTTCATAGAATTGAGCCTTTTTACATAATCTATATATTTTTGATTCTGCTCCTTTTTAATCTCTTCTGGCACGATCCCCTGTTTTAACTGGTTTAATTTCATCATTAATTGATTATTAAGAACAACCATTTCTTCCTTTTTCTTATTTGTTTCTTGAATTGATTGCTCTAATGAATTCTTTTCCTTATCCAATTTTTCCTTCAAGGCAGTTGCTTGTGCCTCATCTGCCTTATATTTTTCAAGAACAACAGTTGTTTCCTTCATCTGATTTTCAAGTGTGGTTAACTGTCCCTTGACATTAGTTATGGTATTTTCTCTCTCTTTTAGGCTTGTCTTCAGGCTATCTATCTCGGCTTGTAATTTTACCTGCTGAGATTGTAAATCCTTTTGCCCAGTTGCAGATTGATCCTTTTCTTTGCTAAGCCCTTCTTTAAGGCTAACAATTTCAGCACTTTTATCCTTTAAGCCTTGAATCTTTTCTTTTAATTGTGTCTGCATATTTATGCCTTCATCCATTGCATCCTGAAGTTGTTTCTTAATTCCATCTATTTCTTTTTTTGCATTCTGCTGAATTTTAGCCTTTTCGTCCTCTTTTTGGTTAATACTTGTTGTTAATTGCTTAATATTCTCGGCATTTTTATCCCGTTCTACTACACAAGCATTATATTCCTTTGATAAAACATCCTTCTGGTCACTTATTTTTTTTAGCTTAACCTGAGATAGATTAAGCTCTGCCTGCAACTCATCAATACTCTTTTCATCCTCTGCCCCTGCCCATGAAGATGAAAACATACCAAAAAACATAACTAATACCAATAACCTGATCTTAATCATAACTGTGCCTCCTAAAAATATGAAATATTCTCTCTCAATGATTATTGTATCATAATCATTGAAAATTGTCAACGATTTGTTTTGAATATGTCGGAAATTTTCTCATAATCCCATAGGATTATGCTTGTGAATAAACACTGGTTTTATGGTCTTTTTAACCATATCCATGGTATTGGTTACTCGTAATTTTTCAAAAATAATATCAAACTGTTCCTCAAATTTATTGCCAATACCTGCCCTTACCACTGCATGTAAATCCCACATCTTTTGCTTAAATGGTCCAAACCCTTTTTTTCTTACCTTATAAATAAACTGTTCTTCGCTTTGTCCCTCTTTTCTTTCCTCTTCAAAATTTTTATTAAGATATTCATAAATCTCATCCTTTAACCCGATTGGCAGCATTTCATAAATAATATTTTGAAACTGGGTTGCCAGATGTACCTCGGCAGTATTAGTATCAGGGAATTTATGGAAGGTATCAATTGGCAGGGTTGATGCCCCGTGCTGGACTGCTCCTGCCAGCCCAAACTCCTCTATGGCTATGTGAGAAAGGCGGCTCAGGGTATCGAAGTCCAGCCTTACCTGTGCCAGCGTTCCGTCTGACAATGGAATGCCGCCATGAACTGTTCCTGTCTGGATACTTATCTTGCTTATTCCAGCCAACCCGCTTTCCAATTCCCCTTGCAGCCCTTTCATGTATTCCCTTAATTCTACTTCAGTGCTGTTTGTTCCACCGATTTCTCCTATTTCTCCACCTATGGAGATGGTTATTCCTATAGGCTCTATCCCTCGAATATAGGAAAGAATTTCTGCTGTCAATCTGATATTATTCTCTTGTTGCTCTAAAACCGCCTGCTTATCCATGTCAACCATGGTGGACGCATCAATATCGATATTGTAAAATCCAGCATCAACAGATTTTTTAATCAGTTGCTTAAGGGCTGATAACTCTTTTTGAGGGTCTTTTTTATACTTCTCCTGAGGGATCTGGAAGTGATCCCCTTGCAGAAATATTGGTCCCTGATACCCCTCTCGAATAGCAGCAGCAATGATTACTGTAGCGTATTCAGACGGAGATTGCAGGGTGTACTCTATCTCTGAAGAGGCAATCTCAATGATAAATGCACCCGTATGATTCCGTTTTGCTGAACGGATTAATGCCCTGGCAACATCATAGGTCAAACCACGGATATTAATTGCAGGAATGGTTTTATGTGGTATTTCTCCTTTGCCCTTTGCTTTGTACAGCTCGGAAATAGAGGCAGCATATACCCCAAGCTCAATCCCTGTCTCCCATATAATCCATTCACACGCATTTTTGACATCCTGATCGTCATTAAAGACAGCACTATAGACTAAGGCATCGATTAATCTTTCCTGAAAGGTTATCCCTTCCAACATATCAACCCCATCTTTTCTAATCTTTACCCGACCAGACAATGCATTTTTTAGTTCTTGAACACTTTGATACATAATTATCACCTCATATTTTTTCGACCTGTGCAAGCGGAACACCAGAACACAGAGGTTGTCATTCCCGCGAAGGCGGGAATCCAGGGTTATCCCAAATCGTTGCACAAAATACGCTGTATTCCCTTTCTGTTTCTGGAGATCTTCTGGATTCCCACTGGAGTTTACCCTCGTGAAAACGGGGGTGGGAATGACAGCATTCGTGCTTGGTGAATTCCGATTGCACAGGTGGTATTTTTTGCCACGAATTATACAAATTATACGAATAATAAAATCTTCCCCCTCCCTATTCGTGCTATTCGTGTAATTCGTGGCTAAAATTCTCCTCTTCTTTCATTTTATTGTAGGGGCAGACCTATGTGTCTGCCCTCAAATACAGGGCGAACACATAGGTTCGCCCCTACGATACCCTGATACATTCCCAATACACTTCTTGTAAGGGTACATCTTGTTCTATAGCAATTCTGCGACATTCTTCATATTCAGGCATAACCCTTTTTTTGTCTTCAATGGTTGCTTCCTTTGCCGTTAATATGCCGTACCTTGTATTTAACTCTACTGATTGGCGAGGAAGTTTTTTTCGTGGCATTCGTTGTATTCGGATACCAATGGTGGTTGTTTGAGAGAAGATAAAGGAGATTAATCTGTCTACGGTTTCCTCCAGAGTAAGTACACTTAGGAGTATTCCCATCCTGTTTTTTTTCCCATGAATTGGGGTCAGGTAAACATCTAAGGCTCCTTGCTTCATTATCCCTTCCATCAAATAATCGTATATCTCCGGGTTCATATCATCAATATTAGTGGAAAGCAGGGTAACAACATCCTCCTCATAAATATCTGTTGTCTCACCTATAAAAACGCGTAATATATTGGGAATGTTTGTCTCATGGCTTCCTGCCCCATAGCCGATCTTTTTCACTCTCATTTTCGGCATGCAATCAACACCCGTTCCAAGGGTAGTAATAATAGCTGCACCCGTAGGGGTGGTTAATTCCTTATCTGCTCCAGGCGAAGAATATACAGGAAAGCCCTTTATCAATTCAGCGGTTGCTGGTGCTGGAACAGAGAGTATGCCATGTTCACAACAAACCTTTCCGCCACCCAGATTTAATGGGGATGAATAAATCTTGTCTATTCCAAGATAATGCAGAGACAGGACACTGCCCACCACATCAACCAAAGTATCCTTATCCCCTAACTCATGAAAATGCACCTCGTGGGAATGGATACCATGGGCAAATGCCTCTGCCTGAACCAATCGGTCTATTATCTGGCAGGAGGTTGTTTTTATCCCTTCATCTAAGCTGCTCTTATTAATGATAGAAAACATTTCTGTCGGAGAAAGTCTTTTTGTATCCACAAGAACATGAGCACATAACCCCTTGAGTCCAGACATGGTAACACTTGTGGTTTCAAGAGAAAACTCTATCTCCATACTGGACAACTCTTGGGTTAACCATTTAATATCTACCCCGGCATCAAGCAATGCCCCCAAAATCATATCACCGCTTATACCGGCAAAACAATCAAAATAAGCTATTTTCAATTGTCTTCTCCTTTTGTAATTATTCACCGCAGAGACACAGAGGCACAGAGAGGGAAATATGGGATGTGTCCCTGCATTTCCCCTGCATTTCCCTTGCATTTCCCTATCTGTGAAATCTGTGAAATCTGTGTAATCTGTGGATATATTCTTCTCTGTGCCTCTGTGGTAAATTTTCACCCTTGAAGCCTTTTGACAAACTTACTGCTGATATTTTCCCGAATCTTCAATACCCTCACATGAGAAATACCCAATCTCTTGCCAATATCTCTCAGGGTATACCCTTGAGTAAACAATTCAATCACATCTTTTTCCCTTCGAGTCAATTCCTTAGCCTTCATCTGTTGAATAAAAAGGGCATCATCTACCCGGACATCAAAGGATGCGGCGTGGTCAGGGATAATATCCCCTATGGTAGTGCCGCTTTCGCCAAATGGTTCATCAAGGCTGATGAGATTTACCTTTTCTGTATATCGACGGAGATAGTTTTTTAGATGGAAATAACAACTTCCTCGAATATAACCATCATTCTTATCCTCAAATTCCCCTTGTTTCCACCTTTCCCAGAGGTGATAAAGCATTTCCTGATAAAGATCATCCTGCCCAATAGCCCGGGATGGAATAACCACCTTGTTGGATAGCCGCTTAAGATATGGTGAAAATCTTTTGACTAATTCGCCAAACTCCATTTTTTGATTATGCCCATCCTTTAGGGGGGGAAATATGTACCCATAAGAATATATCAGAAATTTGTACAAATGTCAACAAGATTTTAGAAAATACTTGCTTTTTAATACAAGATATGCTACTATGTAATTATTCAAATGCTTGCAAACAGGAGAAAAAAATAATGCAAAAACTACAAGGTACGATTGAAGATATTAAAAAACATCCCTTAACAAATGCTTACATAAAAGGATCAGATGAAAATCTTGATGTTCTTGGTTATACAGAGCATGGGATACGACATGCTACTATTGTTTCTCAAAATGCTGCTAAGATTATATCCAAATTGTGGTATGATTCAAGGCTTGTGGAGTTAGCAGAGATAGCTGGATACTTGCATGATATTGGAAATGTGGTTAATCGAAAGGGGCATAGTGTTTCAGGTGCCTTGCTTGCTGTGGAAATTCTCAAAGGTTTGAGATTTCCTGAAAATGAGATAGCCGCCATTATTCGGGCAATAGGCAACCATGATGAGGAAGAGGGTGGGGAGCCTGTAAGCAATCTTGCAGCAGCAGTTATTCTGGCAGATAAGGCTGATATTCATAGAAGTCGGGTCAGAAATTCCAATATGATTACCTTTGATATCCATGATCGGGTCAACTATGCTGCTACCTATTCCTCTGTTGATGCCGATGCTGACTCAAAGATAATCTTCTTGAATCTAACCATTGATACCCAGGTCTCTCAGATAATGGAGTATTTTGAAATATTCTTATCCAGAATGATGATTTGCCGCAAGGCAGCTGTGTTTTTGAATTGTAAGTTTGAGATTTTAGTCAATGATATCAGGTTGTTGTAACTATTCAGGTAGATAGGCTGTAGGGTAATGAAGCAGAAACACGGAATTGAGGTGCCCTTTACACTGTTACCCCAAGCACAATCATGAGTACAATCAATATTCCAGTGATAATTATAGAGGGTGAGCCAAAAACAAGGAGGGTCTTAAAGGTTGAGATGCGGTGAACCTCACGGATAGATATGAATTGAAGTTCTATTACCCATATAAGGATAATGAGCTTAAACCCGAGATAGACAAAAAAGCTCAAGTCCCCGCAGGCTTGAGAAATCAATGCCATGGGAACGGTTAACATGCTTGGGCTAAGACTAAGCCCCAGAGCAGTTAACAGGACTGATGCCTTGCCTTGTCCATGAAGCCATTCAGCAACAAGATGAAATATTGCCCCGGAGATAAACCATATTACTGCAATCCCAATCACACTTAATGCCAACCAAAAAGGGAGGAATGACTTGATGATTGAATGGGAATTTGCTCCAATTAAGATAAAGTCAGAAATAGCAATGCTTACCCCTGAAAAGATGATAACTAAGGTGACATAAAAACTTGCCTCTGTACTTGATAGTCTTTGCATACACCTGACTGGATTGGTAAATAATTGATAAATTATTTCCAATCCTTGCATTCCCATCTCTTCTTCTGCTTTGCCCATTTCCACATCATTCATATTTTAAGGTCTCCACTGATATTCAAGGCAGGGTGATTTCAGGAATGAAGAGCCTTTGAAAAGGGCAGTTGGGTTAGAACCTTCTACTAAAGTTTTGAGCCATTGCAAAGGCTCTTCTTCTTCTATAATTACTGGTTCACCCTTAATCCCTGCTAATTTAGCAGTTATGGCTATAGTTTGCTGATAGTCTCCAATCTCATCTATTAATCCAGCTTTTTTCGCCTGGCGACCAGTAAATATTCTACCATCAGCCAATTCTCTTAATCTATCCTCCGGCATATTTTGTCTTCCCATTTTTACTGCTTGATAAAATTGCTGATAGGCATCATCAATGACCCCTTGAAGCAACATTCTTTCTTCTTCTGTCATTGGTCTTGACATGGAGCCAATATCCTTATGTTGACCACTTTTTATTACCCGAAAGTTTACCCCAACCTTTTCCAGAAGCCCTGATATCTCTGGCAGATGCATGATCACACCAATTGAACCAACCAGACTCCCTTCATCAGCTACTATCTTGTCTGCACTACTGGCAATATAATATCCCCCGGAGGCACAAATATCACCAATAGAGACAACTACCTTTTTGTGCTGTTTTTTTAATTCCTTTATCTGATTATAAATCTCCTGAGTAGCAGCTACTGTTCCACCAGGGCTGTTTATTCGCAAGATTACAGCCTTGACCAATGGATCGCGACTTAATGCTGCTAATTTTTTTACAATTCCATCTGCATCCTTAGCCGATGCTCCCCATGCATTCCCTGCTTGACTTTGAAATGAAATCTCCCCATATATTCGTACTACTGCAATCTTTTTTTGTGAGACAATGGCTGAAACAATCCCATTTTGTTTTTTTGTGCCATGAGAAAATACCATACATATTCCAATAATAATGGCTACAAGGCAAAAAATAAGTATCCCGCCACCAATCAAGTTTTCTTTTTTCATTATCAGTCTCCTCCCAACTCCCAACTCTCAACTCCCAACTCTCAACTCTCAACTCTCAACTCTCAACTCTCAACTCCCAACTCCCAACTCCCAACTCCCAACTCCCAACTCCCAACTCCCAACTCTCAACTCCCAACTCTCAACTCTCAACTCTCAACTCTCAACTCTCAACTCTCAACTCTCAACTCTCAACTCTCAACTCCCAACTCCCAACTCCCAACTCCCAACTCCCAACTCCCAACTCTCAACTCTCAACTCTCAACTCTCAACTCTCAACTCCCAACTCTCAACTCCCAACTCTCAACTCCCAACTCCCAACTCCCAGCTCCCGTAGTATATCATCAATAAGCAGGGATGTCAATAAAAAAATGATAATAGGGCAGAGGACAGGGGTTGTTAATATATAATTGTGTGCCTTTGTGTCCTTAATGATTAATAATGGAAAATAAACCTTGCTTTTTTTCAAAAAAAGGTGTATATTATTAATAAAGCATATCAATATCCATTCAGCAATAACGGCGAATTTATCCCTACTGCAAGATTTCTCACAGTAGTTTGAAATGACAGTTATCACTCTATTCTCAGGAGGTTCTAAGCATGAAACAGCCATTGATTAAATTATTTTTTATTTCTTCCCTGATTCTTTATTCCCAGCCTGTCTTTTCTCAAGAGCCGTTGGAATTATTGCTCTTTAATGAGGATGAGTTGGTGGTGACTGCGGCAAAACGCGAGCAGAAGATTATTGAAGCACCCTGTGCCATTAAGGTTGTAACCAGAGGAGAGATTGAAGCATGGGGATATAGAAATCTTGAAGAGCTTCTCAGGGCACAGCATGAGGTTGATATTGCCAATAATGGGGTTTTTACCATTGTCAGTCTGCGAGGCTGCGGCGGTACATCTGGAAGTGAAAGGGTATTGTTTTTATTGGATGGGAGACCATTGAATGCTGTGATTCTTGGGAGTGTGGAGCCAAGGATGGTTGGGCTGGATAATGTTGAACGAATAGAGATCTTACAGGGACCAGGTTCAGCCATGTATGGTGCCAATGCCTTTGGCGGGGTGATTAACATCATCACCCGCTCTGCAGATAAAAATGTTTTCGAGGTTACATCCTTGATGGGGATAAATAAAATGCTGGATACTACCAAGTCTCAGGCAAAAGAAACCTTTGGCAATTCAAGATATTGTCAAGTATGCTATGGGAACAAAATAGAAGATAAGATGTCATTATTCTTAACTGCAAGTCAGATGGATGCAGATGGTGCTAAGGTTAATGCTGATATGAAAAATGATGTCATTACAACAAAAATTATGGTTCCAATCAAGGATTCTTCAAACCTTACATTTTGTACAGGCATGTCTAAGGGGGAGTTAGTGCTTGCTGAATATATTGTGGATGATGGACAAAAGGTTGGAAGAGTCAGCATAAAGAATCAGTATGCAGATGTGCTGTATAATGGTGTACTTAACCCAGTTTCTGATCTATCCATTCGGGCTTATAGCGGAATTACAAATATAAATTTCCAACTACCTACTATTCGTATAAAAACAATAGAATCTGCAACTATTACAATTATTCAAAAGATGGAATATCCATGCTATCCTGAATCAGTAAATGGTCTTGAGGTCCAACACAACTGGTTAATAAATGAGCAAAACTTTTTTATCTGTGGACTTGACCTTTGCCGAGAGGTTGGGGAATTGCCAAGATATACCAGTAGTACTGTTACTACTGGTATAGCAACAATAATTGTATACGATGACAGTATCAGCAGAAGGCATACCAGTAATAGAAGTGCCCTATATATTCAGGATGAGTTTAAGCCAGACAAGCAATTAACACTGACCATGGGGGCACGGTATGATCAACACAGCATTTATGGCTCAATGGTAAGCCCAAGGTTGGGCATAGTTTATAATCTTAAAAATCATCCCACGGTTTTTAAGGCTTCTGTAGGCAAGGCATTCCGTCCGCCTGACTTTTCCGAGCTTTATAGTCAACAATATTTTCTTAGTGTTCTGGTTCAGCAACAACCAGATAATCCATTAACACCAGAAGAGATAACCTCATACGAGGCAGCAATTTTTCATCAATTAAATGAAAAGACCATGGGCAGGATAGCCGTATTCAAGAACAAGATGAAAAATCTTATTGATTTTCCTTTCACTGAATTTGTAGGCTCAACAGCTATCAAGAGAGAGTATAAAAATCAGACATCATCTGAAACAAAGGGTGTAGAGGTAGGGCTGGAAAAGAGCTTGACGAATAATCTTTTTGCATCACTCTGTTATACACGATTGGATACCCCTGGCAAAGATACGGATATTCCTTATATCCCCAAAAGCAAGATTAGCTTGAAGCTGGATTATAATCCTGCTGATGGTCTGGCAATGGGCTTGAATGGAACAAGGGTGGGAGAAAGGCGTTCAATGGCACCCCCTGCTGTCCTGCCAATTTATTTTGTACTGAATTCTTATCTTAGATGGAATATGAGTGATACTGTATCTCTGTCTGTGATTGGACAAAACCTGCTCGATGAGGAATATGAAGAAGGTCCATATCCCATGACTACACGAAGGCAGACGGTGCAGGTAAGGGTGAGGTATGAAATGTGATAATTATCAATTCAGCAATTCAGCAATTGACAATTCAGCAATTGACAATTGATAATTACTGAATTACTGAATTGCAGAATTGATGAATTACGGGATTGATGAATTACGGAGGATAGAACATGAAATTACATTTATGGCTAACATGTATGCTGATAAGTCTGTGTTGTCTGACAACTAATGTCTGTGCATCAGAGCCTCGGATAGCTATTGTTATCTCTCGGCAGATACAGCCTTATATGGCCGTTGTCCGGGAGATTAAGGCAGGAGTAAACGCTGTCTTTTACGAATACAACCTGAATGGGGACAAGAGGAATATTCAGAAAATCATCGCAGAGATTTTGTCCAAAAATCCTGATATTATTGTGGCTATTGGGACAGAAGCTGCTGATGGCTGTTGCGGTAAGACCGAGGGTATACCAACAATCTTCAGCATGGTGTTGAATCCCTATATTCTCAAGCTCAATATGAGCGGGGTGGCTCTGGATATCTCAGCCAAAGCCCAGATATTGACATTACGAAAGATATTGCCAAAGGCTAAAAAGATAGGGGTTATCTATAATCCCGCAGTCTCTGCCTCTTTAATCGCTCAAGCCCAAAAAGAAAACATCTCCATTGTTGCCTCTCCTGTGAAATCTGAATCGCAGATTGCACCTGCCTTAAAGAATATGCTTGATCAGGGCAGAATAGATGCCTTCTGGCTTATTCCTGACCCAATGGTTGCCAATCAATCAATTGCCCGGTATATCTTAGAGACAACCCTGAAGGCTAATGTTCCGGTTTTTGCCCCATCCCCGGCATTTGTGAAGAATGGTGCGTTATTCTCGGTTTCAGCTTGTTATGACCGGATTGGCAAGCAGACGGTCAAACTTATTGGGCAAATATTGACTAATGGTAATACTCGAATATTTATAGAAGAGCCGGAAGATCCGATTTTAACGATTAATCTTAAGACGGCTGAATTGCTGAATATTGTTATTCCGGATCAGGTGAAGAATTTAGCTGATGAAACGATTGAATAAAAGATATTCACCGCAGAGACGCAGAGGCACAGAGAATATATGGGAATAAATCAGATAACAGAGAAAATTATTGGCGCAGCAATTGAAATACATAGGACATTGTGTCCAGGTTTATTAGAATCTGCTTACGAAGAATGCTTATGTTATGAGCTATCTATGGCAGGTCTACATTTCAGAAGACAAGTTGAATTGCCTGTGATATATAAGGGCATTAAATTAGATTGTGGCTATCGAATGGATATTCTTATTGAAGAAAAAGTTGTGGCAGAATTAAAAACAGTGGAAAAATTACTACCAATTCATGAGGCTCAACTTTTAACCTACCTAAAAATGATGGATAAAAGGATAGGCTTGTTGATTAATTTTAATGTTTCTGTTCTCAAGGATGGAATTAAACGCATAGCACATAACTTTTGAATTTTCTCTCTCTGTGTCTCTGCGTCTCTGCGGTGAATATTTACTTTATGAGGTGTATCATGCTCATACGACCTACTCTTGGATTTAAGCTTATCCTCTCTGTCAGCCTTTTGGTAATCAGCCTTGCTGTAATTTTAGGCAGTTTTTTTGTTTGTGAACAGAAAGCACTTATTGAAAGCGAGCTTCGTAATCGTGGGTTATCACTATCTGAAAATCTGGCTTATAATAGCGAGTATGGGCTGCTTTTTGAGAATAAGGAGATGCTGGATAAACTTATTCAGGGCGCAATTAAAAATGATGATATAGCCTTTGTAGCTATTTGTGATCAAAATAGCAAGATTATTGCCTCTTCTGCTAATTCGACATTGTGGGTAGATTTCCTCAAGGGTGTCAGGACAACTCATAGTACCATCAATCAATATTCTTACAAGGGCAAGAATGTGTATGATATTATTGCCCCTATCTCTACTGTCAGGGGGATAAACAAGGGTGAAGGGTTAATCTTTGATAGCCAGATTAGTCAAACAAGGCAAGAAAATATTGGGTTTGCCCGAGTAGGGGTATTGCTTGAGAACAAGGAAAAAACTGTAAAAAACATACAAATGATTGCCTTTTTTATTTCTCTCCTTGTTATTATAGGTGGAATAATCTGGACTGTATTGTTAACCAGAAGAATCACCCAGCCAATAAAGCAATTGGTAAGGGTGACTGCAAGGGTAGCTGAAGGGGATTTATGTCGTTTCGCAAATGGGAAGATACGGCATGATGAGATTGGAGATCTTATCGCTGCCTTTAATGCGATGACCGAAAAATTATCTGAATCAGCTGAACAGATAGAGGCATATACGAAAAACCTTGAACAAATGGTTGAAGAGCGGACGAAAGAACTAAAAGATGCAAATGAAAAACTTAAAAAACTCGATGAGTTAAAAAGCAACTTTCTTTCGGTTGCAGCACATGAACTAAGGACACCACTGACATCTATTCGGGCATTTAGTGAGTTATTGCTTGATGATCCTGATGGGGATATAAATACCAGAAGTGACTTCTTAAAGATTATGAAAGAAGAAACCGAAAGGTTGACTCGGATGATTAATGATATACTTGATCTTTCTAAGATAGAGGCAGGGAAAGCAACATGGCATATGCAGGATATTTCTATGGTAGAGGTTGTTAAATCCGCTGTCGATAAAATAAAGGGGTATATTGTTCAACAAGGTGTACTCCTGAGCGTAGATGTTCCGGCATACATTTCAATTGTTACTGCTGATTATGATAAATTGATTCAGGTAATGGTTAATCTCCTGAACAATGCCCTCAAGTTTGTTGGGGATAATGGAAGAATAGGGGTTAAGATTTACGAAACAACAGAGCCGCAAAACCATGAGGTTATTACCGCTATCTCTGATACTGGTCATGGCATCCCGCCAGAAAAACTTGGCAGTGTCTTTGAAAGATTCTGTCAGATAGAAAATATCCCCACAGAGGTAAAAGGCACCGGGCTTGGCTTGACTATCTGTAAGGAGATTGTTGAACGCCTTGGTGGCAGGATATGGGTGGAAAGTGAGATTGGTAAGGGGACAACATTTTTCTTTAGTTTGCCGGTGAAGGGAACAAATATTTCGGAGGAATATTCCGCTCTTCGCAGGAATGATGCCGGAGAACCTGGATTCCTGCCTTCGCAGGAATGACACTTGTTTCGCAGGAATGACATTTGAGGAATCCAGAGGGAACAAAGAATTGCAATGGAATGTCATTCCTGCGAAGGCAGGAATCCAGACTTGAGTTTGGGCATGGTTCAAATCAGGGCAACAAATTGAGCAAGCAAGTATCTATGTTTCCCTAATTCCCCCTTAAAAAAGGGGGTTAGGGGGTTGTTCTTCTCTGTATCATCTGTGACCCTGTGCGGTGAACAATTTTGAATCCATGCTTGAGTTCGCCCACTAAAAATCATACCCCAAACTAAAATGTGTTACCGACCCTGATGGTGAATTTATAAAATCCGTGCCCCGGGCATAATCTATCCTTATGGGAAAAACCCATAGGTTTGACCTTATCCCCCAACCAAATGCACCCCTTATCGGGTTTTCAGCGTCAGCCTTACGGAATACTGGTGGTTGTCCTTCGCGCCATGCAGCACCAACATCAAAAAATACAAGGGAACGAATGTTTCTAATAGATACTGGTAGGGCAAATTGAATGGTATCAATCAATGGGAAACGAAACTCAAATGAACCCTTGGCAAATGCCTTTCCCATTATTTCTGTCCCTCCCCTGAATTCATCAACAAAATATTGTTTTACCCTTCCATTTTCATCTGTAACAATTATTCCCCCATTGCCGAGGATAAATGTGGTTTGGTCCCGTCCGGTTGAGGTTTTACCGCTAAGTTGAAATGCCATGGCAGACCTGTTGCCAGCCTTGATATACTTTCGCAGGTCTATCTCAAGATTAGTAAAATCAAGATCATTATTTGAAAGATGGATTGTATTGCTAACCCCTATCCTTGCCCTTGAACCACCAATGGGTCCGTCCCACGACCAGACAGTTGTATCATGAATAAGATCAGCTGAGACAAGATTTATATTCTCCCTTTTGGTTGATGGGGCAGGCAAAATACAGTCAGTTACAACCCTTTTGGATGTAAGCCCAAACTCTACTCGACGAAATATATCCAATGGATAGGAAATATTACCAGAGATACCAGAATTCTTTTCCTTAAATTCCTCACCGATGAATCTATAGGAATTAGACCAATCAGATATATCTACCTCACAGGAGGCTCTTTTGCCAAGATAAAGATAGGCAAGGATGAAATTGGCGTCCCCGGCAAGAGAGGATGATGCATCACCCCTCCAGATAATTCGATGGTTACCAAGCACATCGCTCATAGCCAACTCTCCTACCCCTGCAAATCCATTAGCAGAGCTGTACAACATATCCATTCTTCTCCAGTCAAAGGTAATCCTTGTTTTGTATGGGATTATGTTCCCATCTCGGACAGGGACGAGCCCTGTCCCGACAGTAGAGGTACTACCCATTTTCCCCTGCATTTCTGGCTGAATCCAGACGATTGCCAAGGGCTTTTCATGAAAATAAACAGCATTTCCCCCATTTTCATAGGACGAAAAACTCAGCTTATCGCCCATATATCCACCATTAAATGCCCCGCCAAAGTAATCTGTCACTTGAGCTATCTCACCTGTTTGGGAGTTGGGAGTTGGGAGTTGAGAGTTGAGAGTTGGGAGTTGAGAGTTGGGAGTTGGGAGTTGAGAGTTGGGAGTTGAGGGTTGGGAGTTGGGAGTTGGGAGTTGAGAGTTGGGAGTTGAGGGTTGGGAGTTGTGAGTTTTTTTCTCCTGTCCACTACTAACTGCCAACTGCCGACTGTCAACTGACCCCTGCCGACTGTCCTTTACCGCCCAAATGTTGTATGTCTTATTAAGCAGACACGAGCAATAAACAATATCACCTTCCGGTGACCAGAATGGATCTATTTTTGGCAGATCAGGCAATGCAAGTCTTTTAACCTCCATAGTATCCATATTCAACACACAAAGATCCGTTGTCGTTCCCGACTCACGGATAAATGCTACTTTATTCTGGGCAGGTGAATAGGCAGGCTGTCTATCCATTCCATGGGTAATCTTTTCCAGCTTTTTTGTGGGGATATTAAAGCTATAGATATTGCTTTCCCCATTTTTAAGTCCTGAGAGGAGGATGTTGTCGCTATCCTGAGCAAAGCACAAAGAGGAGATATTATCCAAATCTACCTTTATTTTCTTTAATAATTTATTATCAAATACATCAAAGAGGAAAATAACATCCCTGTTCTTATATTTAGCAATAAAGGCAATCCTTGAACCATCCCTTGAATAGGCAGGTCCTGCCTCAAAACTGAGGTCTTCAAATTTTACCCCCCGCATCCCTTCTGTAATATATTTAACCACCGTTCCATCTGATGTTTTCATTAAGGCTATGCAGGGGATGCCATCCTTAATAATAGTAACTGCCACAAGATCTCCGCCGGGTGAAAATGATGGGGCAGCAAGGATTACCTGATCTTTGAAAATCTGCTGGCTGTCATCAGCAGCAAGCCTTCTTTTGGCTACCTCAGGGTAATATGCTTTACGGAGTGATTTTATCCATCCTGTTTCTAATTGTCTAATATCAACGCCCAGTGCTTGTTTGATAGTCCCTTCCAACCCTGCACTTTTTTTGAATTTTCTCAAAAGGATGGATACCTTTTCCTCTCCATAGGTTTGGGCAATATATCGCAGTAGGGAATGGCTTTCCTGATAGGCAAGAAATACATTACCAGTCATTCCGAAATCTGTTAAATTTTCTAATGGGTCAATACGATTTTCCACAACCGCATCCACCAGCATCATATGCCCCATGGGGTCAAATACCCCTGTTTCAAATTCAGCCAACCCCTCCATAAACCACATGGGCGGGATAGCAGAGGCAGAAAGCATGGATTGTAAGCCCTCAGCATAAAGAACATCATAGGTAAAGACATGGACAAGCTCATGGGTAATAACCTTTTTGAATCGTAAATAGCTGCCGTCAAAAGGGATAACCATACGGGACTTTATAACCTCAGAAAACCCTCCGACTCCTGGGTCAATCAATTCTGTGATAATATTTGTCTGCCGAAAGTCATAATGGGATTTGAAGATAATAAATGGAATGGGGCTTGAGACCTGATGCCTCAAGCTCTGGCTGATTTTAGCATAAGCCTCTTCAGCCATAGATGCCGCAACCCTGGCTAAATTTTCTGTCTTCTGGTCATGATACACCTCAAAATGTTCTGTTTTTAATATCTTCCAGTCAACTTTGTTGTATCTGACCTTATTTTTCCCAAACTCATTCTGAGCTGATACGGAGGAGGTAAGGAAGAGAATAATGGATAATATGGTGATAAAATGTTTCATTAAAATACTCATGCGATGACACTCAATTTGGGCGACATCGGTTGTAATATTGTGTGATGTAGGGATATGTCCCCAAATTGGGTATTCCTACGAAAATATTGCACTTAAATCTATCTCTAAATCTGTGAAGATATCCACTCTTATCGTATCTTCCTTCTTATATTCCTCAGGCTTACCATATTTATCGTTTTCAAGCTTAAATACAACTACCTCTTTTGTTTCCGGATCAAATATCCAATACTGTTTCACCTTATGTTTTTCATATAAGTGATATTTGGTTAGCATGTCCTTTTTTGCTGTATAGGGAGATAAGATTTCCACTACTATATCAGGAGCACCCTTACATCCTTTATCATCAAGTTTGTTTTCATCACAAACAACGACAATATCTGGCTGAACCACGGTTTCTATCTCTTCATCAGACTCATCAGCTTCAGGTAATCGAACATCAAATGGGGCAACATACACCTTACAGGATTTGTTTTTTAAGTAATTATGAAACTGAGTGGATAGCTCCACTACAATCTCTTGATGCCTTCTTAATGGAGCAGGACTCATATCATAAGCTACCCCATCTATCAATTCCCACCGCTCCTCATTTGGCCAGTTTAAATAATCTCCATAAGTGAATTTTTCTTCTTCTTTTCTTACCGCAAGACCCATAAATAATACCTCCTGATGTGCCTGATTTCATCCCCTACATCCCACCAAATGCCGAATCTAATTTTCTTGGATTCACCTTGAAGGTAATGGTATATGTAGCATATTCAGATCCAGCTTTTTTGGCAATAGCAACGGTTAGTGTGCCAGCTATCTGCTTGACACTACTTAGGTCAGTAGTCGGACTATTAGCAGCATCATAATAACTCAAAGAAAAATCAGAAATGTTCGTTCCAATGATTGTTTTAGTAGTATCGTTTGCATCGTTTACTCTGCGAGTAATGGTACTGGTACCAAATTCATAGCTGATGACATCACCTGCAATATACTCATCTGGATTTTTCTCATCCCCAGTGTCTAAAAGATCTCCATCCCCATTATTATCTCCAAGTATAGATTGCAAGCGATTATCTATGCCTGGATTAATAAGTATTGATCCAATAGCTGAAGAAGATGTTCTAATATCATTTGATCCAGTCCTTACCACAGTTGAGATTGTGCCATCTGGTCCACAGATAATACGACCATAAAGTATATCATCTGTACCGGCTACTTCCACAATCTGTCCTGGATCTGTCTCCCTGGGATACAAATTATCTCCTGGCGTAGAGCGAAATTTTCCATCCTCTCCATGAATAATAAAAATACTTCTTACCCCTGTCGTTCCTATCTGAATATCTGAGATGGACTCACCTGAATACCATATGGAAGATGGAGCAGAATCACAGGCACCATCTCCCCCATCCTGAATGTACGCCTCTGTAGCAAATCTAATCTTATTTGAGGCAAGCGTTGGTGTTCCGCCAGGATTAGCAGGAAGAAGGATGCACATGTCCTGAAGTTCATTAAGTATTCCCTGCCATGTTACAGATTCCGTTCCTTTTTTTACCTTCAGGTGGGGGTCACCGGAGAGCAAATCTCTTGCACTTTGTTGTGCCTGCATATGGACATCACTTGAGAGCCACAATTTTGTAGCACCAATAAAGACAGAACCCATTACCATGATTATAATACCTACTATCCCCATGGCAATAAGTATTTCTAAAAGAGTGAATCCTTTTTGATGTCGTTGCAGATTCATATTTACCTCATCTTTGGTGATCGGTAATAGTGGCATAATGTCATAGGATAAGTACTTCCTACCTTATTACCCTATGACCTTATGACCTTTCCCCTCTCACGGTCTATCGGCAATAAAAACACTCAATTCCCGCTTAAGGGGTGTAGTGCCCCATTCCATTTTAACAGTTGCCTTCAGATAATTATAATCAAGGGTATCAGAAAATGTTCCTTCAAATGTTGGCGGGTCATTACCATGTCCGATCTCTTTTATTTTTGTTATTGTTACTGTTCGGGTTGCTCCACCATTTATTGGGGTAGTTCCATTCCAACCATAGGGTGGCATATTTATCAGTTCTGAGTCTGTCCCTACCATAAGATTATCATAGGGCATACTCCTTATCTCTTCTAATTTTTTCTGACACAGTGTTATTGCCATCGTTGTTTCCCTTGTGTGAGGCTGGACAAGAGAGGATTGCTGAAATGCCTTTAAGATACATAAGATACTTATAGCAACTATTGCTGTAGCCACCAATATCTCTACTAAAGTTATCCCCTTTGAGGCAGTATGCCTATTTGTTGCTTTCTTATTTATTTTATTTATGGAATAGAAATAAAATAGCAAAGAGCCAATAGAAAGAAAGAGAAAAAGTCCTATAATTAACCAATCTTTCCATCCGGTTTTTTTAATCTCTATTTGTTCCTTAATACTTGATATTTCCCCTTTCTCTTGATTATTTGCAACTGATGTTTTTTGTTCTGGAGTAACTATGCCTGATACTCCAGGAACAGTCTGATTCTGTGTGTCTGAAGACACTCCTGCAGAAATATTTTTGTTATCTAATGGTATTTTTGAAGAAATTTCCCTGTTTGTTTCCCCTATCATTCCTTCTGTCGTAACATTTCGTACCTCTTTTTTCATGTGTTTTGCTTTTTCTTTGTAATATTGTTCTTTAATTATCCTTTCCTTATCCTCTTGTTCTTCTTGAATCAATTTATCTATATCTTCAGGGGTAGCATTTTCTGGAATCCATCTGGCATCAACAGATAATCCGGTAAAAAAGAGTGATAAAAATACAGCTACAAATATAATCTGCTTCATTTTTTCTAACGAACCTCCTTCCAGCTAATTACCTTTTGCAATTTCCCCAATGTCTCACTCCCCGCTACTATAGAAACTGAGCCTGGTGGGAAGAGATAGATTGGAAAATTTGGATTCTGCCGGTAGTTACTATGGTATCGAGTATCCTGTTTTAGGTCTAATATTCCACCGTAGCAAATTGCCTCATCCTTGCTGATAAGGGAGCCGTGAAAATTGGGTGAATTAGCTACCCTTCCAGCAAGAAAATGCTGGGTATAGTAAACACCATCTATGGTACTAATCGTATTTGTAGCTGTTTGGCTATACTGGGTAATCGTCCCTATTCCTGTCGGATCCCATAATGGACCAGTAGCAGTCCCTGGTTTTCTGAGTCCCTCAAAGAAGGTTGTTAATGTGCCAGATGAACGAAAAATACTTCCGGTAACAGTTACATCCGTCCATGTATAGGTACCATCGAAAGATTTATCTCCATCAAGGTCCTCTGTAGTTGGCTCAAAGACGCCATTTCCTTCTGTTGGATCTGTCCAAGTACCATTCGGTGTACCATCATTTATATGGACATTTGTATTTGGTATGCCATCTGCCCCAACATCCTCACTTCCCATGCCCTTTCTCTTAGGATTATCAAAAAGCCATTCATCTGCTATCCAGTTACTTGATGAATAATTTCCATAAACCAACCCACCCTTTGCAGACACTGATAAAAGAGTCTTTGTGGAATTATTTCCAACCCAAGTATCCATTATTGAGGTACCTGATTTACTGGGCAAGCCATCATCATTATTTGTTATGTTAAAGATACTATTGGCTGGATTTTTATAGTCAGTACCGGCAGATTGCTGCCATAGAGGATAGGTGCCCCAATTCGGTCCATTGACATATTGGATGTTTCCGGCAATGTATGCATTTCTACCCACATAGATTGATCCATACCGCGGATGTTCTATATCACTCCCTGTAACACTAACAGAACCTTTTATTATCAGATTACCCTCAATGACCACACTATTCGTAATCTCAATAGGGGCATTCTTTGTGCCAATCAGGATCAGGCTTGTACTGCTCCCCTCGCCACTGCTGCCATCAAATACCCCATCACTTGTAAATGTCCGACTACCTATTCTAATCGTACCTGCGGGATGGTCATATTGATCGGTATCCGGGTTCCATCCCCGTGCAATTTCTTTATAATAGATCATATCTTGCAGGTTTGGGATATTTTCTTTTGGTAGATTTGATCTTTTGTATGGTTCATTGTTATAGGCAGGGGGACCAGATCGTAATCCAGCCAGTCCATTTGGAGAGCGACCATTGTAATCTACTTCAAGCTGTGACTCTACACTTCCATCAATAGTGAGAACACCAGTCCCTTGAATCTCAAAATTGCCGTTTGATTTCATACTGCCCCGACAGAATGCTACACCGTTACCATAATGCCACCAACCCCAGTTGTTAATAAAATATGCGTAATCAAATACCCTTGGCATTTCCTCTATTGCAGTCCTGTTTACCTTAACAATGATCTCAATCTTCTTTGTAGAGATGGGGATTACTTTTCCCCCCTCTTCACGGCCGAGCATACCAGTGGCAATAATCTTTAGATTGGCGTAATATCCAGTAGCGTCTTCGCCACTAAATATGGTTTCAGGGTAGGAAACACGCATATATTGACCCGTACCTATCGGAATAAAGTTGGTATCCCCACCAAAATTAGTATTCCATGTAGCTGTACCTATAGCTGACAAATCTTCAGATTGGAGTTTCCAGAGAGCCCGCTCTGCTGCAGATTCAGCCACAGATAATGCTTCTATGCGACGAGTGTAGGAATTACCATGCTTCAACTCAGTTTGACTGGCAATAAAGAATAGACTTCCACCCATTACCAGAATAAGAAGAAGAAATAAGGTAAGTGCTAAAGCCATACCTTTTTGTCCTGAAAGAGGCTTTGTTGTATACATTTTGACCACCCCCATAATCAAATAATAACACAAATTCTCTCGTATGTCAAGAATTATCTTGACAAAAGGCAGGATTTGGGGTAAAATTGTTGGGAAAGGTAGGCGAACAAGGAAGGCTGTAGGCTGTAGGTTAGGAAAGGGAAGGATATGGGATAAATAATCTGTCTTCTGCCTTTCTCCTTCCTACCTACAGCCTATAGCCTAATAGCCTACAGCCTTAATTAAAACCCCGAGGTGAAAGATAAATGCAAGATTTAACCCCCAGAGAGATTGTCAGTGAACTTGACAAATACATTATTGGTCAGGATAAAGCCAAAAAGGCAGTAGCTATTGCCTTAAGAAACCGTATCCGAAGACAAAGGTTAGCAGAAGAGTTGAGGGAAGAGGTTTCTCCGAAAAATATTATCATGATTGGTCCCACGGGTGTGGGTAAAACAGAGATTGCGCGAAGGCTTTCTAATTTAGCCAATGTCCCATTTCTCAAGATAGAGGCAACAAAATTTACAGAAGTAGGTTATGTTGGTCGGGATGTGGAGTCAATGGTGCGGGACCTTACCACTATGACGGTAAATTTAGTTAAGCAGGATGCTATGAAAAAGATAGAGAAAGAGGCTCTGGACATGGTTGAGGAAAAAATCTTAGATATTCTCTTGCCTTTACCAAAGACAAAGAAGAAGAAAAAATCTGATACAGAAGAAGTGGATATTGCTGCACAGGAAGTGGAAAAGATTCAAAATAGTCGTGAAAAACTACGGAAAAAACTACAGCAAGGTAATTTGGAAAATAGAATGATAGAGATAGATACTAAGGATACCTCTATGCCTATGTTTGAGATATTTGCTGGAAGTGGAATGGAAGGGCTTGATATGGGGCTGTCTGATGCCTTAAGCACGATGCTGCCGCAAAAGGTTAAGAAAAGAAAGGTGACTGTTGTAGAGGCTCGTAGAATCCTGATCAATGAGGAATCACAAAAATTAATTGATATGGAAGATATCCTTAAGGATGCCATTAACCGCATAGAAAACCAGGGGATTATCTTTTTGGATGAATTGGATAAGGTGGTCAGTACAGGATCCCGAACAGGTGGACCAGATGTTTCCCGTGAGGGTGTTCAACGGGATTTATTGCCTATTGTTGAGGGAACTACTGTTACTACCCGTTATGGGCCGGTCAGAACAAATCATATCCTCTTTATTGCTGCTGGAACATTTCATGATGCAAAACCAGCAGACATGATCCCGGAATTACAGGGAAGGTTTCCTATCAGGGTAGAACTCTCTTCATTGGTAAGGGAGGATTTTATCCAGATATTGACCGAGCCACGAAATGCTATTATTAAACAATATGTGGCTTTGCTTGGAACTGAGGGGGTTGAGCTACAGTTTAAGGAAGATGCTATACATGAGATTGCTTCCCTTGCCGCTACTGTTAACGAAAATACTGAAGATATTGGAGCAAGAAGACTTCATACTATTATGGAAAAGGTGGTTGAGAATATCTCCTTTGAAACCCCACCCCGCACAGGAACGGTTATTATTGATGCTGAATATGTGCGGTCTATGTTAAATGAGATTATTAAGGATAAGGATTTGAGCAGGTATATATTGTGAGGGGGAAAGGCTTTTAGTCTGAAGGCTGAAGGTAGGAAGGGAAGGATATGGGATAATATGGTTCTATCACGATTTGTGTGGGTAAATAAGAGATAGGTTTATCGCTTTCATTCCACACCAGAGTATGTCATCTGGAGGTATTTCTACTTCCATGTGCGGGGGTTAAATGTATACTTTGGAGTAGTTAAAGCGATAAACCTTCTTCAATACATATTAAGAATGTTCTGTAAGGTTGATAAAGAACCAACTTTATCTTACCCACACAAATCGTAATAGAGCCGATAATATTTCCTGCCTTTTTCCCTCATACCTTCAGCCTAAAAGCCTAACTACCTGCCTCTCACCATAAACCGTTTAATCAATGATGAAGTAATCTGTCCGGACACAGCCATCACAATCCCCTTTTGCAGCCAGCAAATACCCTGGGTTATTTTGACCAACAGGAGTAATGGTTCAGGATGCAGCCGTAAAAACCTTCTGTGGGATAGGAAAGACACCATTTGCCTTGGAATCAATGGTGTGCCGCTTAAGTACAATAAGGCAATCCATGCTGTATCCCATTTATCCCTCTTATACTCAAGAGTAACTCGAAATTGCGACAAAACCCTTTGCCTTTTGTCTTCAATATCATTTTGCGTGATCAGCCCCTGTTTCAATGCCATTTCTGTCAGCCCTGTCTTTGGGAAATATATCAGGGAATAAAGGGATAGCTTAAATGGCTTGGGGATATGGAGTAAAAGATTCAGGGTTTCATTTTTATCATCCTGTGTTTCAAATGGATTATCAAGGATGAGATCAAGGGCAAAGAAAATCTTGTGTTTGCGTAAGATTGTTGCTGCTTCTATTATCTGCTTGTTTGTTTCCGGCCGTTTGAAGATATGTCGCCTTACTCTTTCGCAACCGCTCTGGATACCTATGCCAATCAGGCTAACCCCTGCATCCTTTAACATTCCCAGAACATCATCATTAACAGCTAAGGGGTGTAGGTAACAGCTAAAGGGAAGATTCAGCCCTTTTTCCTTATATTGTCGGCAAAACTCACTTATCCACTTTTTGTTTACCCCAAACACCTCATCGAAAAAGGTGATCATCTTCAATCCCTTAAGGCTTGCCTTAGCCTGAACTAATTCATTGATTACATGCTCCACACTTCTTTGTCTGATATAATTTCCATGATTCTTGTACATCTCCTTAAACAGGCTGTTGGAGCAATAGGTGCAGCTATATGGACATCCTCGTGTCCCCTGTATAAAATAATCCCAACAATCCAGATGAATGGGATCACCCTCATAAAGTTTATCCTTGTTGATGTAATACTTGTTGGCATTGGTATAGTCCGGCAGCGGAAGGCTGCTTAAGTCCTGAATCAATGGCCTGAGCGGATTTCTGGTAATTGTGCCTGCAATATTAAACCACAAATTCTTGATGGTTAAGGGATTGCCATTATTGGACAAGGCTTCAAGCAATTCCAGCAGCGAATATTCACCCTCACCAAGACATAGCATGTCTGCATGTTGGATACATTCCTCCGGGTCTACGGTTGGATGCACACCACCCCAGAGCACAGGGATATTCAGTGTTTCTTTTATTGCCTTAGTTATCACCTTAGCAGTCTCAAGATAGGCGGAACAGCTGACACTTATCCCCACAATCTCTGTCCGAGACTGCTTGAGCACATTAATTAATTGCTCCAGTTCCTTTTTCGTTGGGGCAGTGGCATTATTAAAATAGCTGTGCTTAAAGAAGATGAGATTGGGGCATGCACCCTTTGACTTGAGGAAGCTATGAAGATACCGAACGCCGAAGTTTTTTATGTGATATAGGGAGATCAGGCTGAAGTTAATCATTTTCCTTCTCCATAGGTTGAATACATGTAGGGGCAGACCTATGTGTCTGCCCTGTATTGAAATTAATCACTTCCCCTCCCCATAGGTTGAATATCCCTGAAGTGGCAGGCTTTTGCTATCTACATTTATTGTGGAATATATCATTTGTCTTTGGGCTGGCTCAGGGACAATTAAATCCCATGGGTCTTTTATTTCACCCTTCATCTGTCCAAACAAATCCCAGACAAGCCACTGGAGCAGGATATTAGCCTGCTGACATCGAATGGTATCAAGGTTATTGATGTTTCCGTGTTGTACCCAGGCATCGTATGGGCAGCCACCGCCACAGATGGCTATTGCCGGACATCTTGAGCATTCATCTCGGTTTATGGGTGAAATGCCCTTCCACTCGTTATATCCTTCAAGAGATAAATCAAATGAATCCAATGGGTAATAATAATGCCCTGTGCCGAGAAATGCCTCGCAGAATCCAATGCTTCTGTCCGGGGCAACCAGAAATTTTCCACCACAGGAGGGGCAGTCTTTTAATCGTATCTGCTGCTCAACAAATGGCCTTATTCGCCTGAAAAGGTGCTCGGCATAAACACCCTTTTCCCGAATAAACTTGAAGGTGTCAATCATCTCCTGCGTCAATAACTCTACATCCACCATGGCTGGATTTCCGCCATTTTCATGAAGGTGAAGGGTGCTGAATCCAAGGTCAACAGGCTCAAATCTGTTTATCAGATACTCAACTACAGATTTCAATCCCGGAATATTGTGTCTGCCAAGAACCATAGAAATACCAAGTCGACATCCAGCATCCTTGCAAATATCATACCCTCTGGCTGTATCCTCAAAACTTCCCTTGCCATCAATATAACACCGCATTTGATTATGTACCTCAGCTGGCCCATCCATGGAGACGATAACAAATACATCATTCTCTGCTAAAAATGCAGCCATATCAGGGGTAATATTTGTAGCATTGGTAAACATGGTAATGCGGCAAGCATTGTCAACCTTGCGGATATAAGATATGGCATGTTTTACAACATCAGGGCTAAGAAGTGGTTCACCACCATAAAACATGATTTCCCTCTGGCAGGAGGAGGTAGCACCTCTGGCAATTGAGCTGTGTTCCAGAAATTTGTTTATGCCTGCCTCGGCTGTTTCCAAAGACATGTGATGATTGCCGTAAGCTGCCCAGGTGTCAATAATATGACAATACTTGCACCGGAGATTGCACACACTGGTTGGCACAAGGTAGAGAAATCGCGGGTCTGAGCACTGTGCCTGTTGTTGCAGATTGGATACAAGATGGGATTCTTCCCTGTTGCCGATGTATCTCAGGAATTTATGTTCCAAAAGCGTTTCAATGTATTTGATGGCATGGTCATCTGTCTTGCCCAAGTGTCTGGCTGCCTGTTCAATGGTCTGTGGAAACCGCAGGTTTTCAAACAACTCTGCCAATAAATGGCTGCCGTAGATGTTGGTGACGAAAAGCGAGTGGTACAAACATACCCCCCCAGAAGATTTGAAAATATGGACAAATGGTGATTTTTCGATTAACATATTATTACCTCGTAATTGGTAGCTACTCACCAAAGAAACAGACTAAGATTATCCGCAGATTACGCAGATTACGCAGATTAAGATTTTTTGGGACGGTTCACCTTTGTTTGAAAGCTTGCGGTTAGTTGAGAGTGCAATATTCCCCCTTAGAAAAGGGGGTTAGGGGGTTGTATTCTGTAGATGATGTCTCCTTGCCCGAAAGGAATCATATGAA
>JAZDHC010000040.1:0-5094 GCA_043806395.1 Candidatus Desantisiibacteriota bacterium
ATGTGTAAGATAGAGATTTGCCACTAAGACACCAAGACACTAAGAAAACACTAAGAATATCTTCCTTTGTGTATTCCTTCGTGCCTTTGTGCCTTTGTGGCTAATCCTTTCCACTTTCCACAAGATATTGAGCAGTTACGAAATAATCATTGACTAACTGCACTTGAATGTGGGTGTTTGAAAAATTTCAGTGATTTTTTATTTGACATATGTCCATATAACTGGTATAATAGAATTATTCAGGCTGTAGACTATTAGGCTATAGGCTGTAGACTATTAGTCTCTACCTACAGACTAATAGTCTACAGCCTATCTTTTGTCAGTTATTATCAAGGAGGCTTCTAATAATGCAAAGAAATATACGATGGAACATGTCTTTAATCCTAATTGCTTCGGGGTTATCTATTTTTTACCTCTTACCAACAATTCAATGGTGCAGCATGTCTCAACCAGAAAGGAATGTTATCTCTGCATGGAATGCCCTGTCAATATCTGCAAAGGACAGACTATCTGAGCTTAGCGTGCTTTCAAAGGAAAAGAAGAAAAAGATGTTATCTGTGAGTCAGCTCACAGATGAAGAAAGAAAGGCGTCTATCCTGTGGACGGCCATGTCTAAGGCAGAGCAAAAGGATATAGAGCCATGGTGCAAGCTACCTATAGAGGAGAGGGATGTATTGAAAAGATGGTCAACAGTTCCTTTGGATGAGAGGGACAGGCTGACAAAAAAGACAAAGATTTTGAATAAAACAATAAAACTTGGACTGGATTTGAGGGGTGGTATGCACCTTGTTTTAGAGGTTGATACGACAAAGCTGCCTAAGAAGGATAAAAAGAATGTAGCAAATGTTGTGGATCAAACGCTGGAGGTCATTCGCAACAGAGTGGATAAATTTGGTGTTTCTGAGCCAGTAATTCAACGGCAGGGAGAAAATAGGATTGTTGTTGAACTGCCAGGCTTGAAAGATCCTCAAAGAGCACTTGATCTTATTGGCAAAACAGCCATGCTTGAATTCAGGCTGGTAGATGATGCCAGACTTGAGGCAGCAAAGGATGGGGATGTGCCTGATGGATATGAAATACTTTATGATGATGAGAACAAGCCGTACTTAGTGAAAAAAGATGCAGAGGTAACTGGAGAATATTTAACAAATGCCTTTGTTGATAGCAATCAAGGCGACGGTGGTATGGCCAGAAGGATGGTTGTAGCCTTAGAGTTTAATAAGATTGGTGCCAAAAAATTTGCCCGAACAACTGGTGGGCATATTGGTGAGAAATTAGCTATTGTATTAGATGGAAGGGTACGATCTGCCCCGGTGATACGGGCAAAGATAGATGGTGGAAGTGCTATTGTCGAGGGTAATTTCACCCTTCAGGAGGCAAAGGATCTGGCAATTGTCTTGCGAGCCGGTGCATTGCCTGCCCCAATCAATATAATTGAAAATAGAACAATTGGTCCATCCCTTGGAAGGGATTCCATTGAAAAGGGTGTGGTTGCCTCTATCCTTGGAATTATTTTAGTTATGCTCTTTATGGCTACCTATTATAAACTTTCAGGGGCAATAGCTGATGTTGGATTGCTGGGTAACATATTGATGATGATGGGTGCCATGGTAGCTGTCTCAGGAACGCTTACCATTCCCGGCATTGCTGGTATCATCCTGACCATTGGTATGTCAGTTGATTCAAATGTGCTTATCTTTGAACGAATAAGAGAGGAATTGCGAACAGGAAAGACCATTAAGGCAGCCATTGATGCTGGATATAAAAAGGCATTCTGGACAGTGTTTGACTCACATGTGACCACACTGATTACTGCCCTGATATTATTTGCCTTTGGCACGGGTCCGATTAAAGGGTTTGCTGTAACACTCTCTATCGGTATTATTATCAGCTTGTTTACAGCTCTGGTTATTACCAGGGTGATATTTGATCTGAGGAAGGAATATAAAACGCTGAGTATTTAGGAAACATTAGGAGTAAGATTCACCGCAGAGACGCAGAGGCACAGAGAATATAGAAAAAAATGAAAAATTAATTTCTCTCTGTGTCTCTGTGTCTCTGCGTCTCTGCGGTGAAAGAAAGCATTTTTAGATAAAGGAGATTAGAAAAAAATGATGGAGTTTATTAAAAATTCAAAGATAGATTTTGTGGGGAAGCGGTATATTGCATTTGCTGTTTCAGGTGTTTTAAGCCTGCTGGGGATCATTGCTATTATCCAGATAGGGCTTGGTAATGCCAATATGGGGGTTGATTTTGCTGGTGGCACGCTGGTGGAAATAGGGTTTGATAAACCTGTGAATATGGCGGAGATTCGTGGCATATTATCTGCTAAGGGTATGGATGATGTTGAACTTCAGGAGGTTGGAGATACGGGACGAATCCTTATTCGAACAAGAAAATCAGATATAGGAAAGCTGACTGCAAAGATAAACAATATATTTAAGGAAAGGTTCAAGACAGATAATCCATTCAAAATAGAGCGGACAGAAGAGGTGGGTCCAAAGATTGGGGCAGAGTTAAAGGGAAAGGCATTAGGAGCAATCTTCTGGGCAATTATTGCCCTAATGCTTTATATTGCCTTTCGTTTCAAACAGCCCAGATTTGGAGTAGGGGCTGCTATAGCTACTGTTCATGATGTTCTGGCTGTAACTGGTATATACTGGGTATGCCATCGGGAGGTCAATCTTTTGCTCATTACAGCATTATTGACCCTGGCTGGTTATTCTTTAACAGATACAGTTGTTGTCTTTGATCGTATCAGGGAAAACCTGAGACTTCGTCGCAAGGAAGCCTATGATGTGATTATTAACTCAAGCATAAATGAGGTCTTGAGTAGAACCATTGTTGTATCTACAACCGTTCTCATTGTGTTGATTGCCCTCCTTGTTAAGGGTTCACAGGTTACCTTTGATTTCTGCTGGGTATTGATTATTGGGGTGGTTATTGGTACATATTCATCTATATTTGTTGCCAGTCCTATCTTGATTGAATGGGATAAGTTGATGATGAAAAAAAGTAAGGTGCCTGATTCAGCTACAGAAAAAATCAGGGTACAGAACACGGTTACTGCCTCAGGAAGCAAGGTAATCGGTAAAGGTAATCGATAATAGGGTAATCGGTGATAAATGAGATGGATATTGATAATCTAATAAATCGGGTAATCTCTTATAATCCATCGGCAGATATCCCATTAATAAAAAAAGCATATCAAGTCGCAAGCCTTGCCCATCATGACCAGAAGAGGCTTTCTGGTGAACCATATATTATCCATCCCCTTGAGACAGCAAACATTTTGACAGAGTTCAAGATGGATGTGGTTACCATAGCTGCTGCTCTTCTTCATGATGTGGTAGAAGATACCACTATTACCAGCTCAAATATAAAAGAACAATTTGGGGAAGAGATTAGCCTTTTAGTGGAGGGTGTCTCTAAGATCGATTGGGTTCATCAGCACAGCAAGCATGAGAATAAGGCTGAAAATCTACGGAAGATGCTCATTGCTACGGCTAAAGATATTCGGGTAATCCTTATAAAATTGGCTGATCGATTACATAATATGCGAACGCTGAGCTACCTCTCCGAGAATGCCCAAAAACAAATGGCATTGGAAACATTGGAAATCTATGCCCCCCTGGCACATAGATTGGGGCTGGGACGAATTAAATGGGAGTTAGAGGACTTATCTTTTAGCTACCTGCATGCAGATGTGTACCATGAGATATCCAGAATGGTGGCATCTAAACGCGAAGAAAGGGAGGCGTATGCGGAAAAGGTAAGAGAAATATTAACCGAAGAATTCAATAAGGCAAATATCGCTGCTGATATTCTAAGCAGACCAAAACACTTCTACAGCATTTATCAAAAAATGACCTCAAGACATAAGTCATTTGATGAAATATATGACCTGACCGGAATCAGGATTGTTACCGATAAACAAGTTGATTGTTATAATGCATTGGGCATTGTTCATGATAAATGGCAATCCATTCCCGGACGGGTTAAGGATTATATCAGTACCCCAAGATCAAATATGTATCAATCTGTTCATACCACGGTGATTGGACCTGATGGCAAACCAATGGAGGTTCAGATAAGAACCAAGGAAATGGATATTATTGCTGAGGAAGGAATTGCAGCCCATTGGCATTATAAGGAGAAAACAAGATTTGATGAAAAGCACGACTCAAAGTTTGCCTGGCTGAAGAGGGTAATTGAATGGCAGCAGGAACTAACTGATCCTAAAGATTTTATGGAAGGATTAAAACAGGATTTATTCTCAGATGAGGTGTTTCTTTTTACCCCTAAGGGACAAATAAAGATTTTGCCCAAGGGAGCTACCCCGATTGATTATGCCTATAGTATTCATACAAATATTGGGGATCACTGTTTTGGAGCCAGAATGGGGGGTAGAATGGTACCCCTTGATTATAAATTAGAGAGTGGTGATATTATTGAAATAATCACCTCAATTAAGGCACACCCTACCCAATCATGGATAAGAATTGTCAGGACACCAAAAGCCAGAAGCAGGATTAGAGGCTGGTTAAAAGCCCATGAAGAGGAGCAGCAAAAAGATACCAGACCAAAACCACAAGTGCCAGAGGTGCTACCTCAACATTCATCCCCAAAACCAAAGAAAATATCAATAAGTAAGGTCATAATTTCTGGGATTAATGATATTGCCTTTAATCTGGCTAAGTGTTGTGGTCCCGTACCAGGGGATAAAATAGCCGGATATGTGACTAAGGGTGGAGTAACCATTCATCGAATAGATTGCCGTAATATAATGAGTAACAATGGACAGTCACGGATAGTGGATGCTGTTTGGGGTGAGGACAAGACAGGCACTTATGAGGCAGGTATTATGGTCAGGGCATTTGATCGAGAAAATTTGTTAAAAGATATGCTTTCACTTATTGCCACAACCAATACCACGATTAATGAGGCACGAGCAAAAGTGATGGAGAAGGGGATTGCCAAATGCAGCTTTATTGTCCTTATCCGAGATAAAGAGCATCTTACTGAGATTATACATTTATTGGAAAGAATTAAAGGGGTTATTGATGTGTATCGGGGAAGGACATGAGGAGTTGA
>JAZDHC010000041.1:0-8279 GCA_043806395.1 Candidatus Desantisiibacteriota bacterium
TGTGTAAGATAGAGATTTGCCACTAAGACACCAAGACACTAAGAAAACACTAAGAATATCTTCCTTTGTGTATTCCTTCGTGCCTTTGTGCCTTTGTGGCTAATCCTTTCCACTTTCCACAAGATATTGAGCAGTTACCATTTCCCAATCAAACCTGATAATATTTCTCTCATGTCTTGAAAACTCTATTCCAACCAGATATATCTCTTTGCCTGAATTCAAGTACTTTTCATAATATTTCCTATTCTTTATCTGCTCTAAGGCGGTATTTTTATCATCTTCCACTTCCACGACCTTAAACTCAAATATTACCACTATCGTATCGGTTTTTATCACCATATCTATCCTACCACGATTGGTGGACTCTTCTACCTCCATGGAATATCCAAGTGAGGCAAATATTGCATAAAATATTGATGCATAATAGCCTTCATACTTGTCTAACTCATTTTTTATGTACCATTCATACGGTATAGAAGCAAAAAGCCTGAAGAATGTGTCTTTTAATAATTCAAAATCTAAATCCTCTATGGCTTTGTAAACCTTTGATTGTGTATTCTCTTTGATCCTGATATCCTTATTTAGATAAAATAGGATGTACTCATTTAATGAGCTTTTGACCTCTAAGTTTGGATAGGTTAATGTGTATTCTATCTTTGCCCCGATCTGTTTTTTATTCGTTATTGTCAGATATCCTGTTTGAAATAATAATGCATCAGGTTCTATGCAATCTACATCAAATGAACCTATCAACGATTCCCCAGCAGTTACCTCCTCAAGCTCAGGCATGTAATACTTTCTCTCCTTTAATAGTTTTAATAAAAATGTAGGGTTGCCTGTTTCAAACCAATAATTACTGAACTCCTTACTCTTTAGAAATAGCAGAATATCAAAAGGATTATAGACTTTCTCCCCAAGCCATGAATACCCATTATACCATAGTTTTACTCTTTCTAAATCTACACCTGCTAAATGTTCTGCAAATATTGTATTCAAATCATTCTGAGTATAGCCACAGATGGCACTAAAATCTGCTTTTAATGTTATATCCCATAGATTATTTAACCCTGAAAATAACGATACCTTAGAAAATTTAGATACCCCTGTCAGCATCACAAATTTAATGTATGCATCAGCCCCTTTTAATATAGTATAAAAACCCTTGAGAATTTCCCTCATTTCTTTTGCAATTTCTGGATTTTCTATGTTATCTAAAATAGGCTTATCGTACTCATCAATAAGTACAACTACCCTATTTTTTGCAGACAGCTTTCTTATTAATTCTTCAAATGCCTCATAATATGTTGTCCTTTCAATGGATAAGTTATTGATGGATGCGATAAAATTTAATTGATTTAAGATAAAGGATGAAAGTTCTTTCCCTGTCATAGCCTTTTGGTTACCAAAATCTATCTTTACTATAGGATGCTTCTGGCTAAAATCCCATTTGTCTTCTATCCACAGGCACTTAAAAAGCTCTTCCCTGCCCTCAAATAAACTCTTTATCGTGTCTATCAATAATGACTTGCCAAATCTTCTCGGACGGGATAGAAAGAAGTAGGTGCCACTGTTTATAATTTCATAGATAAGCCTTGTCTTATCTACATAACAATAATTCTCATTGATTATTTTCTCAAATGTCTGAATTCCTATCGGTAATTTTTTCAAGATAACCTCCATTTTTAGGCATGGTTCAAAAACAGGTACCTGCCATCAACCCCGATCATACCCAAATTCCTCCAGAGCTTTTGACGACTTACGCCAATTCTTCCTTGTTTTAACCCAAAGCTCAAGATACACTTCCCTGCCAATTAATGCCTCAATATCTGCTCGTGCCTCAACAGCTACTTTTTTTAATCCCAATCCATTCTTGCCAATAATAATTCCTTCCTGGGATTCTCTTTCAACATAGATTATTGCGCAAATAAAATCCTTTGGCTTTCTTTCCTTGAATTCCTCAATAACTACAGCCGTAGAATAGGGCAATTCCTCTCTATAATACTTAAATATCTTTTCCCTGATTATCTCAGCTGCGAAGAATCGTTCAGGTTGGTCTGTAAGCATATCTGGCGGATAGAGGGGTTCAGCCTCTGGCAATGAGGTCTTTATTGCTGTTAACAAGCTATCAATCCCTTTAAGCTTTAAGGCAGAAATAGGGATGATCTCCTGAAAGATATTCATTTTGGCATAAGTTTCAATCAATGGCAGCAGACTATCCTTTTGAATAGTATCAACCTTATTAATAACCAGAAGGCTGGGTTTATGATAGGTCGTCAGCCGTTCAATAATCTTCGTCTCTATCCTCTGCGGCATGGCAGGTTCAACCATAAAAATGATGGTATCTGATTCCTCTAAGACACGATACGCACATTTAATCATGTTCTGATGAAGCGTATAGTGAGGCTCTAATATACCCGGTGTATCCAAAAAGATTATCTGGCAATCCTTCTGCGTAAGCACACCCATGACGCGATGTCTTGTGGTCTGGGGTTTTGGTGTAACAATAGATAATTTTTCCCCAAGAAAGGCGTTTAACAATGTAGATTTGCCTACATTTGGACGGCCGATTATACCGGCATATCCTGAATGAATTTTTTTGGACATAGTTTTGTTCTCCATCGTAATATTGATTGAAAGCAACAGTTGTAGGTGTTTAGACTATTCTGCTACAATAATTAAGTATAACACCAATCAACTGGATTGTCAATAAAAATTGAGGGTTTTGTGGCAGTGTGTCTTGGTCATGATTTATACTGGGGCTTTCCAAAAACTGTTTGACAGAATAATGATTATATGATATGATATATACAGGTATCAGGTAAGAAGTATGTTCTCATACCTAATCTCTACCACAGGTTATATTCATGTTTCTTAAAAAAATAACAATTCTTGGATTTAAATCCTTTGCAGAAAAGATAGAGTTTGAGTTTCAGAAGGGTATTACAGCCATTGTTGGGCCAAATGGATGTGGGAAGAGTAATATTTCTGATGCATTGAAATGGGTTCTTGGTGAACAATCCCCATCTGTATTCAGGTGTAATTCCATGACTGATGTTATCTTTAATGGCTCAGAACACAGAAAGTCCCTTGGAATGGCTGAGGTAACGGTTACATTTGATAATAGTAGCCGACTGCTTCCATTAGACTTCGCTGAGATAACCATTACCCGAAGGCTTTTTCGTTCAGGTGAGTGTGAATATTATATCAATAAAATATCTTGCCGTCTCAAAGATATTGTTGAGTTGTTTCTTGATACAGGTATTGGAAAGCAGTCCTACTCTTTAATGGAGCAAAATAAGGTTGACTTTATCCTTAGCAGTAAACCTGCAACCAGAAGGTTGTTATTTGAGGAGGCTGCGGGTATCAGCAAGTATAAGGTGCGTAAACATGAGGCAACAGGAAAGCTTGAGGATACAGAGAAAAATATGGTGCGAATAGGTGACTTGCTTTTTGAAATCGGCAAGCAGGTGGAATCATTAAAAAGACAGTCAAATAAGGCTACCCGTTATCTACAGCTAAAAAAACAGATAGAATCAGAGGAAATTACCCTTCTGATAGATGAATTATTTGCCATGATGAATGCCCATGAAACTTGTGCAGGCGAGTATGATCACCTTGCCTGCGAAATGGAGTCTTCACGAAAAGATTTAACTGACATTGAAAAGGAAATAGATGTTGAAAAGGAAGGGCTAAAGAGAGATCAACAGCAGTTCCTTACCCTTGAGGGCTCACTTCATCAGTTGGAGCTACAGATTAAGGAAATAACAAGCCAGCAGCTTCGCCGACAGGAAAGGGAGGGCTTTATATCTTCACAGCTGGAGAATATTTTTCGTCAAACAAGCGAGAATCAAACAAAGAGCCAGCAGTTGCATGAGGAGATGTTATCTGAAGAGAATAAAAGGGATAGCCTTGAATATGAATTAAAAGAAATACGGGTACAATTAAATGAAAAAGAGAATATCCTGAACAGCCATCGCCTTGATCGCGAAAAAACAACCAAGCATCTTGAACACTTGAAGACAGAAATTATTGAAAAATTAAATAATTTAGCACATGTTCGAAATCAAATTACCAGTTTAAGGGTAGAACATAAAAGCCTTGGTGCCCGTCAGGAAAGGATTGGAATCGATATAGAAAGGTACAATGCCAAAAAAAATGAAATGGCACAATTAAGACAGACAAGAAATGAGGAAATGGCACAGAAGGAGATAGGGGTTTTATCATTAAAGCAGGAGTTTGAGGGAAAACAAAAGGAAAAGAATCAAGCAGCTCAAAGGCTAAAAGAATTAGAAACATCAATAACAAGGATAAGCAAGGAACAGAATACCCTCTCAGGCAGAATTCAAGTCTTGAAAAAACTTCAAGAATCATTTGAGGGATATTCTGATGGGGTCAAGGCTGTCTGTACAGCCAAATTAGATGGTGTTCATGGTCTTATTTCAGGAATACTTAATATCCCAGAGGGTTATGAAAGGGCGGTTGAGGTTAGCCTTGGGGAATGTCTTCAGGCAGTAGTGGTTGATGGCTGCACTGATGCTGAAGCTGTTGTATCTTACCTCTTGTCCAAAAAGGCAGAACGGGTTAATCTCCTGTTAGCTCATTACATCAGGGATTCGAAAATCGAAAGACAGGGCAGACACATAGGTTTGCCCCTACGAGATGATGGGGTGATTGGCTGGTTGGCAGATATGATTACAGTTGATACCCAGTATCAGGGGATTATCGATTATTTAATAGGAAATACCCTTCTTGTGGATACCCTTGCCACTGCAATAGGAATAATCAAAGGGCATGAGGATATATCATCGGTTGTAACCCTTGATGGACAACTTGTTACACCGGCTATGATCAAGGGGGGAAGTCCCAGACATAAAGGGATAGAGATTATTGGACGGAAGGGTGAGATTGTACGGCTTGAGGAAAAGGCTCAAGAACTGACTAAGGAATTGAATAATCTCCTGATGGTTAAGGCAGAGAATGAGAAAGAACTTTCCTCTTTAACTAATTGGATAAATAAGGCTAATGTTGAAATATATTCCTTAGAGATTGCTATCTCTAACCTGAAAAAACAAGCCTCTGAGATGGATAAGGAGGAGTCTTCCATCATAAAGATGCTTTCAAATCTTGAGTCTGAGCTTTCAGGCATGGAAGAGGAAAAGGATGAAATAAATCAAAATATCCTTATCTTAAACGAAGAGGAGTTATTACTTTCAACAGAGGATAAACAACAGCGGGAACAGGTGAATGAAATTTCTCAAAAACTCGGGCAGATGAATATTCACCTTGATCTCCTTCAGAAGGAGGTAACTGATCTGAGGGTTTCTCTTGCTCAAAAATCTCAAGCTGAACAGGGATTAAAATTACAGATAAAAAGGCTTAAGGAATCTGTTCAAGATCTGGAGAGTAAAATAAGCAAACTTGAGGCTGAATCTATTCGACTGAAAGGGGAGCAGGGTGCTCAAGATGCTCAAACAAATGACGATAAAGATAAACTTTCAGCAATCAAAATTCAAAGGGATGAAAGGCATTATGAATTAAATGAATTAAAAGAAAACTGCCAGATAAAAGAAAAGGAAATAAAGGAAAAAGAGCAAACGATTAAACAAAAAAGGGATTGCGTAGAGCAACTAAGGGAGAAGACACATAAGGCAGAACTGAATAAAACTCAAATTAAATTACAAATGGATGGGGTTATGTCCCGTCTTATTTCTGAATATAAGCAATCACCTGATCAGATGAAACCAGATGCCACTCCCTTATCACAGGGAGCAAGAGAGAAGTTATTAGTGGATATTAACCGCAAAAAGACAACCCTTGAGTCACTTGGCACGGTAAATCTGACTGCACCAGAGGAATATGAGGAATTAAAGACGCGATATGACTTTCTTGTAGAGCAACAAAATGATCTGCAAACAGCCAAACAAGACTTAACCGGTCTTATCCAACAGATTGATGAGACAACAGCGAACATGTTTAAGGAGGCATTTAAGGCAATTAATAAAAACTTTTCCACTCTCTTCAGCCAGTTATTTGAGGGTGGATATGGGGAGCTAAGGCAAATAGGAGGTAGCGGAGACAGCCTTGATGAAATAGGGATTGAGGTTGTAGCTCAACCACCAGGGAAAAGGTTATCCAGCATTGCCCTCCTCTCTGGAGGAGAACGCTCTCTTACGGCTATCTGCCTGTTGTTTGCAATATTTGACTTTAGACCGAGTCCTTTTTCTATCTTAGATGAGGTTGATGCAGCGTTAGATGAGCCAAATGTTTTAAGATTAAACAGATTTCTCATTGATAATTCCAAACGATCTCAATTTTTCTTGATTACCCATAATCCAAGAACTATTGAATCGGCAGATACCTTGTATGGAATTACTATGGAAGAGGCAGGGGTTTCAAGGGTGGTAAGCGTTGCTTTGAAGAGGCATAAATAGGATGTAGGCTGTTAGGCTGTAGGGGTTTAGGTAACAAACTAAGCAAGTGGGATGGCTGCATTTCTCTAATTCCCCCTTAATAAAGGGGGTTAGGGGGTTGTCATTCCCCCTCTTGGTCGTGGTGGATGCGTCACAACCTATTTACATAAATTAAAATTGGAGGTGTTACGAAATGATTCCTGTACCAACAAAGATGGCGATGACTTCTGGAGGGGCAGAGGGTTCAACCAAGTTGAATGCCTTTGACCATGCCTTGCTTGCTGCGGGCATAGGCAATATCAATCTGATTAAGGTGTCAAGTATTGTACCGCCGGATATTGAGCTTATAGAATTGCCCAATATCCCTGGTGGCTCTTTGACCCCAATGGCTTATGCCACTATTACCAGTGATGTGCCTGGGGAGATGATTGCTGCCGCAGTGGCTGCTGGCTTTCACAGACCCGATCATTATGGGGTTATCATGGAGTATTCTGGAAAGTGTACGGCAAAAGAGGCTTCCAAACAGGTTATCTCTATGGTAGAAGAGGCGTTTACTACCAGAGGGATTGTCTTAGATGATGTTAAGGTAACGAGTACTCAACATGTAGTGGTAAAGACAGGGAGCGTGATTGCAGCGGCTGTTTTGTTGTATTAAAAGATAGGCTGTAGGTGTTTAGGCTGTAGGCTGTTAGGGATGGGAAAGGGCGAACACATAGGTTCGCCCTTACGAGGTTGTACCGAAAAATAGGAGATATGATATGCATAATCATAATATTAAGAAATTTTTGGATTTTGAAGCACACTTGGACGAGGCTACGGTTGCCTTGCTTGGGGCACCACTTGAATATAGTGTTCCAAGAACAGGTCTGGCTGATGGTCCACAGAACATTAGACACATGTCCCATCTCTTAGAAAGCTATAGCCCCAGGTTGGACCGTAGCTTACAAGAAATGAAATTGTGTGATCTGGGAGGGGTAACCTTTGGTCGGGACATTATTGAATCCCTGAGGCTTATTACAGAAGAGATAGAAGCCATTAACAACAAAAAGGTAGTGGTTATTGGCGGCGAACATACTGTTACAGTGGGTGTTGTTGAGGGATTAAAGGAAAAATATCCTGAAATGGTTATTATCCAGATGGATGCCCATGCAGACCTGAGGGATGAATATGAGGATAAAAAATACTCTCATGCCTGCGTAATGCGCCGTTGTTTGGAAATAGTTGGACCAGAAAGGATTTATCAATTGGGAGTAAGATCCGGGGAAAAGGAAGAGTTTGAACTTGGCAGGCAGCAGTGCCATCTCTCTTCTCAGCTAATGCTTGATGAGGTTACCCTGAAAAAACTGCAAGGGATACCGATTTATTTAACCATTGATATTGATGTCCTTGATCCAGCCTATGCACCCGGGGTAAGTGTTCCTGAAGCCTGTGGGGTTTCTCCGCATGAGTTATTTGAGGCTATCTATTCTTTAAGTGGATTGAATATTATTGGCTTTGATGTGGTTGAAGTTCTTCCATCTCATGACTCGGGGCAGATTACAGCGGCTATTGCAGCTAAAATTATCAGAGAGGCAATTTTGACATTCTGGGGGTAGAAGACTCTCGCAAAGACGCAAAGGACGCAAAGAAGACAAGAAGTAACTACTCAGATAGGGGAAAGAAATCACCGCAGAGGCACAGAGGCACGGAGAAGAGCCTATCCACAGAGGTCGCAGATGTTCTAATAAAAGTAACTGCTCAATATCTTGTGGAAAGTGGAAAGGATTAGCCACAAAGGCACAAAGGCACGAAGGAATACACAAAGGAAGATATTCTTAGTGTTTTCTTAGTGTCTTGGTGTCTTAGTGGCAAATCTCTATCTTACACATT
>JAZDHC010000042.1:0-5293 GCA_043806395.1 Candidatus Desantisiibacteriota bacterium
ATTTTGATATTTTTCCACCGCAGAGACGCAGAGTCGCAGAGAAGAAACGCTGAGTGAAGCATATAAATTCTCTGCGACTCTGCGTCTCTGCGGTTCATAATGAGAATTACTGCCTACCGACAATTAAGAGTTGACGAGACAGTAGAGAGAGTATTGCCACTTTCTTTTCGTTCTGTTTTCTCTATATTCATCTGTGTAATCTGTGTAATCTGTGGATATAATCTTAATTGCACAATTAAAATTATTTCAAATCAAAAGGAGATGTCAATGCACGATATTGTTGTTAGTATTATTCTGGGTATTGTTGAGGGGATCACGGAATTTCTTCCTATTAGCTCTACAGGTCATTTGATCCTTGCCGGGAACTATTTGAAGTTTGTTGGTGAAAAGGCTAATGCCTTTGAGATATTCATTCAGTTGGGAGCCATTTTTGCTGTTTTGGGCTATTTTCGCAGTCGTATCGTACGGTTAATCCAGAGTCTGTCTGGCAAACCAATGACAGAAGGATTATCACAGGGTATTGCCTGGAGGTTTACAATTGGCATAGGTATTGCTTTTATTCCTTCTGCTGTGCTGGGTTTACTGTTTCATGATATTATTGAGGACAAATTATTTAACCCCAGTACTGTAGCCATTGCCCTTATTGTTGGCGGCATAGCCATCCTGATTATTGAGCGATTTTTCAAGGAGCCAAAAGTCCATGTAATGGAACAATCAACATGGCTGCAATCATTTTGGATTGGTATGGCACAATGCCTTTCCCTTATCCCGGGCATGTCCCGTTCAGCCTCAACCATTATGGGTGCACGGGTTTTAGGGCTTGATGCTGCAACTGCGGCAGAGTTTTCCTTCTTTCTGGCTATTCCAACCTTATTTGCCGCCACCATCTACAGCCTTCTCAAGGTAATTTCATCCCTTTCCTCTGCAGATGCTCTTACCTTTGGCATTGGATTTTTTGTATCTTTTGTGGTTGCATATTTAGTAATTGCTGGATTTATGGCTTTTATTAAACACCATAGTTTCATTGTCTTTGGCTGGTATCGCATTGTTCTGGGGATAATTGTGTTGATAATTTTGAGATAGGAGTTGGAAATGACCAAATATTTAGGCAGTCTCCTTATCATCAGCTTGTTTACAGGGGTGGGATATTCATTTTCTATGGAAGATATTGTCCCACCATATGTTGTATGGGATAATAACAGTTATCCTGATGGTGCCAATATTTGGACTGACAGCATCATCGGTTTTGGGCTGGCTGATTATGGCTCATCTGGTGTTGCTACGACAAGTATCAGGGCAACCTTAGACAAGATTAACCAGCCTATAACCATAGAAAACAAAGGGGATCATTATGACATCACTTGTACAATAACCACCACGAATATTCCTATGTATAATAAGGAAATGCTTATCCGCATTGAAGCTATGGATAATGCAGGCAATGAGATGAAAACCTTTGAATGCAGGGTACTTGTCAGTAGCAGAACACTATCATTGGAAAATATTATTGCTTACCCAAATCCGTGTCAGCCATCCTCAGGCAATATCTTTTTTTCACCCTTACCGAGGGATGTAGAGATTCAAATATTTGATGTAAGTGGGGAAAATATTCGAGAGGTTTGTCTGCCTGCCCTTTCTGAAGGAATATGGGAGTGGAATTTGCGAAACAATGAGGGTGATGGAGTTGCGCCGGGGTTGTACATTTATCTGATTAAGGACAGGGAGAGGCATACTACAACTACGGGAAAGATATTGATCATCCGATAATCCATGCCTTGTATGACATCACCATATACCATAAATGCCCAAAAAATTGGTTGACTTTTATGCGAGTTAATGGTATAATCTCAAGCAAGTGCAAGAGAAAATGCAAGGGAAATCTGGTGAAAAATATCATATGTTGAAACAAAGTACAACACTAAGAACGACTCAGCAATTAATGCTATCTCCCTTCCTACGAGAAGAGTTGAAGATTCTTCAGCTTCCAAGCCTCAATCTCCTTGATCGAATAGATATTGAATTGATGGAAAATCCAGCGTTAGAGGAAGAGGGTTCGAGGTTAGAATCCTTTACCTCAACAGTTATAGAAGAGTCTTCTAATCATCGTGGGGAAGAGGTGGATTGGGAGAAATGGGTTGAACATGGAAAAAACTATTTTTCTGAAGGGACATCTTTAGCAGGAGAAGACACAGAATATGAACCCTTAATTGCCACAGAAGACCCTTCTTTGCCTCAATTTTTGTTAAATCAACTTCAATTAGAGCAGGTATCTTCAAAAGAAGTTTCTATAGGTGAAATATTAGTCAGCTATATTGACGAGGATGATGGTTATTTCAAGGGAAATATAGATGAGGTAGCTGCTATTACCCATGCTACAGCCGACGAGGTCCAGCGAGTTCTGTCAGTAATACAAACCCTTGAGCCTACTGGCGTTGGAGCCAGAGATCTGGTTGAATGCCTGAATATCCAGATTCAAGAGCTGGGGCTTAATGACTCTCTTCTGTCTGAGATAGTAAGCAAGTATTTTGAAGAGATAAGAAATGGCAATTTTGACCTCATTGCTGAAAGGCTTAATGTTTCTAAAGAACGAGTCCTGAAATTGATTGAATTTCTAAAAAAGTTAGAACCAAAACCAGCAAGGGGTTATTCCGGTTCAAGGCCAAGATATGTTATTCCGGATGTTACCATTGATAGGGAGGGATCAATTACCCTTAACAACTCATTTATCCCCAGCCTGAAGATTAGCTCTTATTGTCAGCTATTATTGAAAAATAAACAACTAACCCAAGAAGAAAAAGAATATATCAAGGAAAAATTAAATAAAGCCGTAGAATTTATGAGAGCACTTGAAAATAGAGGGTCTACTTTGCAGGTTATATGTAAAACAATATTTGAGCATCAGCATAATTTTTTAAGTCAGGGTGAGGAAGGGCTTACTCCCTTAACCCTCTCGGATATCTCTGAAGTGATCAAGCTTCACGAATCCACTATAAGTAGAAGCGTCTCAAATAAGTATGTAAAAACACCGCTGGGAACGCTACCCCTTAAGTATTTTTTTGTTAGTGGGGTAAAGGATAGTGAAGGGACAAAGATTTCTGCCCTGAATATAAAAAATAGAATTCAAGCTCTGATAAAAGAAGAGGAGATAAAGCCATTAAGTGATGACAAGATTCAGGAATTATTGAAAGAGGAAGGCATCCTTGTAGCTCGAAGAACTGTAGCTAAATATCGGGAGGAATTGGGTATTCCACCGATAAGTAAACGGAAGAAAATAAAATAAAGAGTGCCCACGAATAACACGAATTGTCACAAATATTTTTTCCATTCGTGCTCATTCGTGAAGATTCGTGGGGAAATAAAAATTCAGGAGGGTAAATTATGTTTCGAATCATTGTGTTCTTTTTCATCTTCACCATGTTTTCTGCCGGGTGTACAAAACATACAGATACGCTAAAAAAGGGTACATCAAAGTATGGTGGAACTCTTTTATTAAGCACCACCTCGGATCCAAAGTCGTTTAATGAGATAATTGCCAAAGAATCCTCGACAAGCAAGGCTATTGGTTTCTTGTTTGAGGGGTTAACCAAGACAAATGGGGTAACCACAGAGGTAGAACCATGTCTGGCTGAGGACTGGAATATCTCTGCGGATGGTCTGGTCTGGACATTCTTTTTGCGAAAGGATGTAAAATGGTTTGATGGCAAGCCATTTACAGCTGATGATGTGCTTTTTACCTATAATTCATTAATATACAACAAAGATATTCCCTCCTCTGCCAGGGATATTTTTACCATTGAAGGCAAACAGATAAAGTTTGAAAAGATAGATGATTATACCGTCAAACTTACCCTTCCTATTGCCTTTGCTCCCCTGCTGAGACTGCTGGGACAGGCAATTCTCCCCAAACATGCCTTGGAAGAGGCTGTCAAAGCTGGTAAATTTAACTCTACCTGGGGGGTTGATACCCTGCCATCAAAGATAATTGGTACCGGTCCATTTATGCTGACTGAATTTAAGCCGAGTGAAAGATTGGTTTATACCAAAAATCCAAACTATTGGCAAAAGGATAAAGAGGGCAAGTCATTGCCTTATATTGATAAAATTGTCAGTCTTATTGTGGAAAAGGACGATATTCAGCTTGTACAATTTGAATCAAAGGAGATTGATGTCTTAAGTATTCGAGAAAAGGATTTTGCCTATCTTAAAAAGAAGGAACAAAAGGGAAATTATACGGTCTATGACTGTGGTCCAGCCTTTGGTACAAACTTTATCAGCTTTAACCAGAATCCTAATGTTGTTAAGCAGCCAAAATTAAGCTGGTTCAGGGATAAAAATTTCAGAAAGGCTGTTGCCCAGTCAATAGATAAGCAAACCATTATTAATAATGTGATGAATGGGATTGGTCATCCTCAGGATGCAGCCATGGAAAAGGCAGCCGTTATCTTTCATAATCCCTTTGTTACAAGGTATGAATATGATTTGAATGAGGCAAAAAGAATCCTTGCTGATGCGGGCTATAAGGATAATGATGGGGATGGAATTATCGAGGATAAGGCTGGAAACCCCATAAAATTTACCTTGATTACCAATGCAGATAATACCGTCAGGCAAAGTATTGGGACAATAATTGTTGCGGATTTGAAAAAACTTGGCATGGATGTTTCCTTTACTCCGATGGAATTTAACAGCATGGTGACTAAATTAACATCTACTTATGATTGGGATGCTGTTCTGATAGGGCTTACTGGTGATGTTGAACCCCATGGCGGGAAAAATGTCTGGACAACAGATGGACACCTTCACCTCTGGAACATGAAGCCAGCAAGCGATAAACAACTAAAGATATGGGAAAAATACCTGCCAACATGGGAAACAGAATTGGATAGTATCTTTAATAAAGGTGTATCTGAATTGGATGTCGCCAAACGAAAAGCACTTTACTGGAGATGGCAGGAGATTGTAGCAGAAGAACTTCCAGTTATCTACACAATTAATGGGGCAGCATTGCACGGGGTAAGAAACAAGTTTGGCAACCTCCAGCCAACGGCTTATGGCGGTGTACTGCATAATGTGGAGAGGGTGTGTATTGAGGAGTGAAAATGACAAAACTGTCCCGTCTTTCTCCGACACTGGAAAGTTGACGCAACACAAGAGTGTCTCAACAACCTTAAACTGACGCAATGGTAGTAATTCTCATTTTGATATTTTTCCACCGCAGAGACGCAGAGTCGCAGAGAAGAAACGCTGAATGAAGCATATAAATTCTCTGCGACTCTGCGTCTCTGCGGTTCAT
>JAZDHC010000043.1:0-7216 GCA_043806395.1 Candidatus Desantisiibacteriota bacterium
CTCTCCCTCTGCTTCCTGTCCTCTTTTTACCAATGCTTCTACGATTCCATCAGCATCCTTTTTACTCACATCCCCTCTTTGAACCAATTCATTTACCACACACTCAACCTTTTCCTTAGCCATGGCAGCAATTCCAAGCCCGGAAAGAAAAATCTTTTTTGCCAATTCCAATTCATGACTGCTCATTATCTTCACCTCCAATGTGATTATTCCTTATACTTTTCCGCTATATACTTTGTATTAGTTGTCATTTTTACTTTAATCTCACCCATGGTAGATGAGCCGTACATAACTGGAGCAGTGACATTTATAAAGCCTTCCTTTATTATTTGCTCCTTTATCATTTTACCTTCTTTATGAGCAAAATAGGTTAAGGTATTGCCTGCTTCAGCCCCACCAACATGCATCTCTGTGGAAAACCCTTGTTGTGTTATTTTATCTGCAAACATTTCTCCAATAAGATCGGATAACTCAGGCTTTTCATCTGAGATGGTTGAAGTAATAGAACCTGCCAATTTTGCACAATCATATCCATTTACTGCTTCAAACCCTTCAAACGAATTTGTATGAGTAACAGTGGATTTGACACCAATAATAGGCAGAGAGGCAATGATTTGTCTCTTCCATATATCACCTTTGGTCAATTTTTCTCCTGGAAACATAGTGATGCTTTGCTGAATTATTTGTTCCATCTCATGTCTCAATGCATCTCCTATCCTTAAACGAGAGGTTGCATCCATACTGAGAGAACTTGTCCTGTCATAAATATCCCTTAATAATTCATCCGTACCCTCTGTACTTAAGATGCTTCCATCCCCTGTTATCTTCAGGGTTACCACCTTATCCCGCAAGACATCAGAAATGGAACAACCCTCCAGCAAGGTAGATTCCTTATTAATCAGAATCTCTTCGCTTAATGGTTCAAACCTTTCCTCAATGGTTATTATCCCATCAGGTGTAACATTTTTTATATTCTTTATACAAAGTAATTCTAAATGAGTACTTATTTCATACCTCAGAGAAGACACTGGCTGGATAGTTGTAGACCCAATTGAAGATGTTACTGTACCTGTTCCGATTGGAGGGGTTACGGGAGCAGGAACACCTACAAGGATAGCAGGAAGATTGACATCAAGAACAAAGGTGTTGCTCAAAACTATTCTGTGCTTTAACACCTCGCCCTGTTTACACTTATACTCTAATTTAACCGTATTTTTAGGCAGACATCCTGCAGTACAAATGGTTAAAAACAGTAATCCTATGATTACCTTTTTCACAATTCATCACCTCATATTTAAGATTTAGTATCATTTTATCATAAATCTTTCTAAAAAGCAATAAAAAAATTACATAAATTTTACTTGCATTTGAATTGAATTTATGTTAATCTAGTAACGAGGTGTTAAACATGATATTATTAATCGATAACTATGATTCTTTTACCTATAATTTAGTCCAGTACCTTGGCGAGATAGGTCTTGAAGGAGAAAATATTGCCTCTGAGCTGATTGTCAAACGGAATGACAAGATTTCTATTGATGAAATTAAACGAATGCAGCCAGATGCCATTATTATCTCACCAGGTCCATGTACCCCAAAAGAGGCTGGTATATCCGTTGCCGTGGTTAAGGAGTTTACCAGTAAAATTGCTATTCTCGGGGTATGTCTTGGACATCAAAGCATAGGCTATGCCTTTGGCGGTGACATTATTCGTGCTAAGCAGTTGATGCATGGCAAGACATCTCTTGTGCATCACGATGGTCAACGGATTTATGCCGGAATTGAAAGCCCATTTGTGGCAACAAGATACCACTCTCTAACCATTTGCAGGGAGACATTGCCTGAGTGTCTTTTCGTTACTGCATGGACAGAGGATGGAGAGATAATGGGGGTAAGACATAAGGAATATGCCGTAGAAGGGGTACAATTCCATCCTGAATCTATTTTGACTAAGGCAGGTAAGGATTTGTTGCGCAACTTTGTCAGGGCAGCAAAGCGAAAGCAAGTAAACTCAAGTAAACTTTTGCACCCCAAAATAAGAATTGCTGGATTATGGTAAATTTTCTATTGACAAATCAGGAATTTTCTGGTATCATAGATAAATTAATACGCCCGTAGCTCAACGGATAGAGCGATGGACTTCGAATCCACAGGTTGGAGGTTCGATTCCTCTCGGGCGTACCAGAAATTTTTTTCCATAAGTATGCGCCTGTAGCTCAATGGATAGAGTAACGGACTCCGGATCCGTGTGTGGAGGTTCGAGTCCTCTCAGGCGCACTTAACAATATATTAAATGGGCTGTTAGCTCAATTGGCAGAGCAGGGGACTCTTAATCCCAAGGTTACAGGTTCGATTCCCGTACAGCCCACCAAAGAAGCACGAAATTCGAAAAGGAGATGTTGCAAGATGTATGCTATTGTAGAGACAGGGGGAAAGCAGTATCAGGTTGAAAAAGGTTCAAGGATTAATGTGGAAAAGATTTCATCCTTGATAGGGGATATGGTTGTTTTGGACCATGTGATTATGGTAAAGGATGGTGATTCAGTCCTTGTTGGGGAAAAAGTAAAAAATGCTAAAATAATGTGTAATGTTCTGGAACAAGGAAAAGAGAAAAAGATAACCATCACTAAGTTTAAGAGAAGAAAAAATTACAGAAAAAAGACTGGACACAGGCAAAGATATACCTCATTGTTAGTTACTGAACTTCAGGCATGATCACCATCACCATTGTGCGTGATGATAGTCAGAAAATTATTGAGTTTTGTGTAACTGGTCATGCGGATTATACAAATAAGGGCGATGATATTGTTTGTGCCGCAGTATCTGCTGTGGTACAGACAGCTGTTGAGGGATTAAAAAAGTATCTGCCAGAAGGGATACATGTAAAAAAGGAAAAGGGGATATTGCATCTTTCCATTATAAAGGGAGAGAATGTCCAGGAATCATCGATTATATTAGAAACAATGCTATTGGGATTGAAAAGGATAGAGGAAAATTATCAGGAATATATACGGATTGTAATGCCTTAATGTAGGGGCAGACCTATGTATCTGCCCTATTGTAATAATAGTATACAAAGGAGATAAAAAATGAACGAAAATAATCTTCTCTATCTGCTTATTGTTTTATTGGTGGTTGGCACCATATTTAATTTCCTTTTAGCCTTAGCTATTTCATATCTGGCATCTGTGGTAAGGAAAAGATTTGGAAAGGATTATGCAGATAAGTATATAGAAGCTGCTGAGATTGGGGTAAGAGGATCTGAACAATACTTCCTTGCCTCATCCTCACAGGTGACTAATAAGGATAAAAAAGACCTTGCCCTGGATATAACCAAAAAGATACTTCAAAAGGATAGTATCTTTCCCAAAACAAGGGATGATGAGGATTTGCTTTCAGATATTATTGAGGCAATGGTGAATAAGGTTAATGAACATAAGAGAAATGGCCATGTTTCTGCAGGGCATAAGGCAGGGTAAAGGGCGAGGGAATGTAGAAGGGATTACAAAATGATACAAAATAAAATCATACCATATAACCCAAAACTTAAAAAATCAGCAAGACAATTACGAAATAACCGGACATTGTCAGAAGTTTTGTTATGGAAAATAATCAAAAGTAAGGCAATTTGGTATGAATTTCACAGGCAAGTACCAATTGATAAATTTATGTATGAACAGAAACAAGAAACTATTTCCTGTTTCTTGAAACATAAAATAATGCCTGACACTTTTAAGAATATAGAAACAGAACCATTAATAGATATGCCTATAATCAAAAGAATAAGGGTAAAATTTAATAAACCTGTGCCTCTTGAGTTTGAGAGTGTTGAAGATAATAGAGGTTTTATAACATAATGGAGTATCCTTGGTACGAAGAAGTATGTAATTCAACTGACATTACTCAAGGGGATATAATAGTAAAGTGTCCTATTCCCTTGCCTGATAAGGAATTGTTTGAGTTTTTATCAGAAAATAAAGAAGAACCTGAAACATACATAAATTTAATACAAGCAGATGTTATGGTTTTGTCTCAAGCTTGTGATATTGTCAATAATAAAATAGATTCTCTTGTTGTTTGTCCTATTTGGTCGTTAAGGAAATTGATGGAAAGCAATGAGTATTTTAAGTCTTCCGAAGCAAGAGAAAGTTTGAGACAAGGAAAGGAGCCAGCATATCATTTGTTAAATGAATATTCCTCTGATAAGATAAAACTGGAATATTCAATAGTAGATTTTCATAGAATATACTCGTTACCTAAGGATTATATAAAAAATGTTGTTGAAAATATTAACAACAGATTGCGTCTTTTACCTCCATATCGAGAGCATCTTTCGCAAGCTTTTGCAAGATATTTTATGCGAGTAGGTCTTCCTATGGATATTGATAAAAATAGGATTAAAAATATTTGAGTAGAATCTTAACTGCTCAGGTAGATAGACTGTAGGGTAAAGAAGCAGAAACACGGAATTATTGATGTATTTCGCATCTTCCAAACTAACAGTCTTCAGTCTAAACACCTGAGTAGTTATGATTTGTCTTTTAATCTGTGGATATATTTTCAGGAGGATAATACTCATGGCACATAAGAAAGGAATGGGAAGTTGTAAAAATGGAAGGGATAGTCATTCCCAGCGATTGGGAGTAAAAAGTCATGATGGTCAATTGATTTCAGGTGGATCAATAATTGTCAGGCAACGCGGAACAAAGTTTTTACCCGGAAAGAATGTTGGTCAAGGATCTGATGATACCCTTTATGCCAGAATCAATGGCTATGTCGCATTTGGTGCATTACGAGGGAAAAGAATCGTACATGTTGTGGCTCTTTAATTATGATTGATTCTGTGAAAATTCATGTAGAATCTGGAAATGGCGGGAATGGGTGTATCAGCTTTAGAAGGGAAAAGTATGTTGCTCATGGTGGTCCAAATGGTGGTGATGGTGGACAAGGTGGAAGTGTAATTATTGAGGCAGATGAAAACCTTTCAACCCTTTTGGACATTCAAAATAAACGCCACTATCGGGCACAAAGCGGGGCACCAGGAGAGGGCAGTAATAAACGCGGGAAAAAAGGGAATGATTTGATTGTCAAGGTGCCTCTTGGTACCAAGTTGATTGATATCAATACAGAAAGGATCCTGGGGGATTTAATCACTCAGGGGGCACAGGTGATTATTGCTTACGGTGGACTTGGTGGCAAGGGAAATGCCAGATTTGCATCAAGTACCAAACAAACCCCAAAGTTTGCTCAAAATGGGGAAAAGGGTGAGAACAAAGAGGTAGCCTTAGAGCTAATGCTCATAGCAGAGGTAGGAATTGTTGGGTTTCCTAATGCCGGAAAATCAACACTTCTGTCTAAGTGCTCTGCTGCTCAGCCAAAGATTGGTGAATATCCATTTACAACGCTTTATCCTAATCTGGGTGTAGTAAAAATAGATGAATTCAGGTCTTTTGTAGCGGCTGATATTCCAGGCTTAATCCCTGATGCCCATCTTGGTGCAGGATTGGGGGATAGGTTTCTGCGACATATTGAAAGAACAAAGGTGTTAATCCATCTTTTAGAGGCAGGGGAAGCAATAGAAAAATTTCATGCCTTAAATAAAGAAATGAGCTTGTATAATCCAGAATTATCAGCAAAGCCACAAATAGTGGTTATCAGTAAGATGGATATTCCTGAGTCAGAGGAGGAATGGGAGAAAATAAAAGAAGCCATGAATCATATGGGTATTGAGCCCCTTGCTATCTCGGCAGTAACTGGAAAAGGGATACGACAGCTTATCTGGCGTGTGGCAGAGGTGTTGGAAGAATTAAAAATTAGGAATTAAAAATTGTGGTTTAGCAACTAAGGAATTAAAATAGTAAAGATTCTAAAAACCGCAATTTATAATTTTTAATTCATAATTTTTAATTTTCTTTGGTGATTAATGGCAATAAGAATAGGTATCCTGGGCGGAACATTTAATCCAATTCATAATGGGCATCTTTTGATTGCTGAGGTAGCAAAACAAGTCTGTTCCTTAGAGAAGGTTATTTTTATTCCCTGTTTTATGCCTCCTCATAAAGAGACAGGTGATAGAGATTCTGCGGAGATTCGATATGCCATGACTAATCTGGCGATTGCTGAATATCCAGATTTTATGGCATCACCCATAGAGATAGAAAGAAAAGGGAAATCATACTCAAGGGATACGGTAGGAGAGATAAAGATAAAATATGGGGCAGATGCAAGTATATATTTTATTGCTGGCACAGATACCATTGCAGAAATAAATACATGGAAGGATATTGATGTCCTCTTATCCTTATGCAGATTTATTGCTGTGAATAGACCCGGGTATCCATTAAATATTCCGGAAAGATATAAGGAAAAAATTGATATTGTTGAGATATCAGGGATGGATATTTCTTCCTCAGAGATTAGAAGGAGAATATCTAATGGCAAGTCTATCCATGGGCTTGTGACTAAATGTGTAGAAGAATATATTTATGAGTATGGGTTGTATCAATGAGTATGCAATAGGAGAGATGAATGGAAGTTGCCTATTCAGTTAATGGTGTTCTGATACGATTGACATATGAGAGATGGTACCATATTATCGAAAACCACGATGAGTTGGCAAGTTACTTTCATGATGTGCTTGACACCATAGAGAAACCACACCTTGTTATTCGCGGGAATAAGGGAACTTTGAAGGCTGCGAAAAACATGGGAAGAGAAAAGTGGCTGGTGGCTATCTATAAGGAATTATCAAAATGTGATGGATTTGTAATTACTGCCTATTTTCTCGATACAAAACCGAAGGGAGAAACAATATGGCAACAGTAACAACAGAAAGAACCCAAAACTTTATTAGCGATTGTGTTGTAATGGCTACTGATATGTTAAGACTGCCAACACAGCATGTGTGGCTTGACTATGATAAGGAGGTCGATGTACTATATATGAGTTTTCGCAAACCTCAGAGAGCTACCAAAACAATTGAAATGGATGATGATGTATTGATACGAAAAGATGGTAGAAACATTGTTGGTTTGACGATATTGAACGCCAGCAATAGGCAATAATTAAGGGCTTGAGAAAAAATAAGTTGTACACCAAGAGTCACTCAAGACGCTTGGCTGGCAAGGCGTGAGAAGCGAGCATACTACTGTATGATTGCTTCGAACAACGAAGCCAGTCAAGATGTATCGGTGACACGACTGTACAAGTTATTTTT
>JAZDHC010000044.1:0-8852 GCA_043806395.1 Candidatus Desantisiibacteriota bacterium
TATACTCAGCAATGTCATAAATTGTGTTTTTCGCTGGTCTTAATCAACGATAGCTGCGTTGTTCAGGTTCGTAGGGGCGAACCTATGTGTTCGCCCAATTATTTGGGTAGACACACAGGTCTACCCCTACGGTCCATCTTCACGCCTTGCTCTCCTTGATTAATCCTCACCGAAAATTCACAATTTATGCCCTCGCTGAGTATACCTGACTGAAATTTTCCTTGACTTTACTTAGCCTTCCTGCTAAACTGTAGTCATTCAGCCGTCAAACTATGAGGAGAATGTTGAAAATGCCTCAACAACAATTAAAATTTCCACATATCATTGTAACCTCAGCCTCTGCAGGCTCTGGGAAAACCCATACTCTTTCTGAGCGATATATAGACTTTCTTTTTTCTACGCCCTTTATCCCCTTATCCAATATTCTGGCAATTACATTTACAAATAAGGCAACAACTGAGATGAAGGATAGGATTATTGGCAAGCTGAAGGAAAAAGCCATAATAAATTCTCCAGAGGAGGAAATGGCATCAAAGCGATTAAATGAATTGTTTGACAGGTATTCGGATTTTAAGATACAAACCATTGATTCTTTTTTAACGAATATAGGTACTGTCTCTGCTCTGGAATTGGGATTTCCACCATATTTTGAAATAACACTTAACGAGCAACCAACACTTAATCTTGTTCTTGACGAATTGTTGGACAGGGTTCGCCCGGATTCAAGGGATGAGATTACCCATTGTTTTCTTCAATTGATTGATGAATTTCTGAGATTAAATCCAGAGACCGGATGGGGCATAAAAGGAACAATCCTTCAAAATATCAGTACCTTAAGAGGGCAGACAACCTTGAGGGGATATAAAACAAGAAGGGCATTTTCTTATAAGGAATTGGAAGGGTGCCAAAGGTTGGTAAAAGAGAATGTTGCTGAATTTATGAGGGCAAATAGGGATTTGTTAAAATTTAATGCGTACTTTGAGAAAGCTGCCAACTCCTTTGTTGAAAATAACAAAGATCCATGGGATAGTACAATGTTTTCAAAAAATACTGTACTTGAGATTTGCAAGAAGGATTCAATTATCACGCCTGACCACGAAAAAATATGGCAGGAGATTCGGGCAGGGGTATCATCATTATCTGAGATGACATCACACTGTTATCTGTGTCCATTCATTGATGTTATGACATTTTTTGATAATGCATTGGAGTTGTTCAAGGCTCAAAAACAAGTAATCTTTATGGCAGACCTGAACCTTGAGATTAAGGGCTTGCTTGATACCCAGGGGATTGTTCCAGAGATTTACCTTCATCTTGGGAATAGAATAGCACACTTCTTTATAGATGAATTTCAGGATACAAGCAGGATTCAATGGGAAAATTTATTTCCACTCATTGAGGAATCCCTTTCTAAGGCAGGCTCTTTATTTTATGTTGGTGATAAAAAGCAGGCTATTTACCGATTTCGAGGTGGAGACAGTACCCTGTTTGATGAGGCAAAATCTGTATTTCTTAGTGTTGATGATATTAAGGAAGATTTTCCAACTACAAACTATAGAAGTCGTGAGCAAATTATATCCTTTGTGAATCATGTTTTTTCGCAGGATAATCTAAAGGAATGGATACAAGGCAATAAGCATATCTATGAAAAAGGGGCTGATCTATCCAACATTTATAATATCTATAGTCATGTCAAACAGTCTCCTCATGCCGTGGAAAAGGCAAGGGGAGGGTTTGTCAGGGTAGAGAGAATCACGGCTGTAGAGGAGGGCAGGAGGGAAAAAGGCACAGAGGAGAAAATCACAAAAGAAGATGTGGATATAGAGATTGAGAAACGATTGGTTTTGTTGCTAAAGGATCAGATACTCCACAGGTTTTCTCCAAATGAGGTTGCAATTATTGTCAGAACAAATAAAGAGGCTTCATGGGTGACTAAAATCCTGTCAGCTCAAAATATCCCTGTTGCCTCAGAAAAAACCCTTGACATATCCTCAAACCATCTTATTTGCGAAATAGTCAGGTTTCTAACATTTTTAGACTCACCTATTGATAACTTTTCATTTGCTTGCTTCATTTCAGGGGATATCTTTTGCAGGGCAACGAATATTACCCGCGAGGATATATTTGCATTTTTATTGAAGAATCGAACAAATGGCAAGACACTTTACACCCTGTTCAGAGAAGAAAGGAATGAAATATGGGAGACATATATTGAGCCATACTTTCATGCAGTGGGGTTTTTGCCGCCCTATGACCTTATCAATAAAATATTCAAAGGATACCTCGTATTCCAGAATTTTCCTGAATATGAGGGGTTTTTCTATCAACTTCTTGAGGTGTTAAGGCATTGCGAGACAATGGGTGAGAATAGTCTGAAGGCATTTCTTGCCAAATGGTATAATGAGGATAAGGTGGAAGAGGAGAAGAAGGCATTCCAGGCTGTTTTGCCTGAATATGTTGATGCCGTCAAAATCTGGACGATTCATAAGGCAAAGGGACTCGATTCTCAGGTAGTTATTATTCCATTTGCCTATTTGAGTAATGAATCAATCGATATGGTTTACGAAATAAATAACGATGGTAATTGTATTCTGTATCGGATTAATGAAAAAAGACGACGAGTATCTTCAAGGCTTGATGAATTATATCAAAAGGAGTTCAGCCTTCAGCTTACAGATGAGTTGAATGCATTTTATGTAGCTCTTACCAGGGCAGCAGATGAGATGTATATCTTTGTGCCAGAATACAAAAATATGGCTGGAAAACTTAGCCCACCTATCTTTTTTGATGAAAACCCTGTTATGGAGTATGGTGAAAAGATTGTTCGACAGAGCCAACCTGAATCCTATCAAAAAGAAACACATATCTATCCACAGATACTTCATGAGTGGCAGGATAAGCTCGTAAATAAAAAGAAGAAGATAGATACAGAGGCTGAAAAAAGGGGAAGGCTTGTCCATGAATTTCTGGCAGGGATAAAATGGCTTCCCGTGGAATGGGAAGAAGAACTGGAGGTTAAATTTGCCGTGCTGCCCAAAGAACAACAAGAAATAATGAGGAAATTCTTTGATAATAAGGATGTCAGAAGATGGTTTGTCCTGACAGATGGAGAAGAGGTTTATTGTGAGAAAGAGATAGTTGATGCCTATGGTTTAATTCATCGTCCGGATCGAATGCTTGTATTTCCTGATAGTGTGGCAATCATTGAATTCAAATCAGGTGAGATACACAATCAGGCACATCAGCAGCAGGTAAGGGAATATTTAAGCCTTGTTTCCGATATGTACACAGATAGGGAGATTGAGGGGTGGATAGTGTATGTGGATGAAGGGGTAAGTATTCGGGTGTAGGGAGAAAGCTCATGTCAATTACAAATTCTTTACTATATTCCTTAATCTCTCCACAGCATCTTTTGACAGATGATCTTCAAGCCTGACAGGCATAACAACAGCTGGCTTTTCCCCATCCGTGACCATGGTTTTTATCTTTTTCTTTAATTCGGTTGGTGTAACCCTGAACGATCCCTTGCCAAATATCATTCGTTGCTGGGCATAATCTGCTGTGACAACAAGAATATCTTGAGGATTTTGACTTTGATAAACCATTTTTTCAATAATGGCATCAGCAGTGGTATTGTATGAGAATATGACTCGTATTGCCTTATCCATGCCATCTAACATTAAGGAAGGCTTTGGGTGTCCATCAAAGACAATATATATGTCCATATCAATAACATTATGATAATCTACCATCAGATCAATCAGTCTTTGCATGGCTGAGGCAATATTGATCTTTGCCAAGTCGTTGAGTTCTTTCCATTGATGAATAATATTGTGTCCGTCAATTATTAACATATAGGCTGTAGGCTATTAGGCTGTAGGCTGTAGGTAGGAAGAGAAGGTTGCAGGCTATTTCTTTCCCTCAGCCTATAGCCTACAGCCTAATAACCTACAGCCTATCCCCTCACCATCTCCTTTACCTTCATCAATCTGGCCAGATTGGATCGTTCTGCCTCATCTAATTTTTGTTCAATAGAGGATATTGCCTCGCAAATACCGGGAATTAACACATGTTCTAAGGCATTTACCCTTCGCCGAGTGGTTTCTAATTCCTCTGAAATAAGCTGGATACATTTTTCTTTACTTGCCATATCTATAAGTTGCGGCATTATTTCCTTGAAAATATTCAGCGAAACATCCATATCCCCGGGCGTATGCCAATTTACCGGACATAATTTATCAGCTTCCCACTCTAATTGAAATTGCGGAAGCCGTAGGTTTAAGATACTTGTTTGATTCACCGTTATCTCTACCCGTCTTTTTGATCTCCAGAGGGCATCGTCCATAACCTCAATGGCTGTTTCCATTCGGGCAAAGAGGAATGTATTATAGGCTTGCATAAGCCTTTCCTCCACCAGCAACCTTAATCCTTGAGTTTCTTTTATCATAGACCAGAATCTTCGCATCAACTCTTCTTGCTTATCCTTCAGGAGTTTATGCCCCCGCCGAACAAGACCGAGCCGTTTCTTTAATCGCATTAATTCCATTCGATTTGGATTTACCTTGAGTTTCATTTGAAATATTCCTTATTTGAAAATATTTCGACCTATGTATACTCAGCAAGGTCATAAATTGTGTTTTTCGCTGGTCTTAATCAACGATAGCTGTGTTGTTCAGGTTCGTAGGGGCGAACCTATGTGTTCGCCCAATTATTTGGGTAGACACACAGGTCTACCCCTACGGTCCACCTTCACACCTTGCTCTTCTTGATTAACCCTCACCGAAAATTCACAATTTATGCCCTCGCTGAGTATAATTAGAATTTATACCTGCAGGACATTAATAACTACCCTCTCTGACATTACAACAGGGATTGTCTTGGTTCACAGTGAATCATAATTTTCCATTCAATAGTTAAGTCGTCAAGAAAAAATAACTTGTACAGTCGTGCCACCGATTCACCAGATAAATACAGTATAAACCGTTATCTCCTTTTTGTCAATTAATATTTATTGGTTTTTTATTAATCCACTTTTTGTTGCTTCGCAGCTCGTTTTTTTCTGGCTTCTATTAATTTTCTATCTCGACAGGCTGTTACGGAATAGGTTAAAGTGTCATTCTAAGCGAATGTGAGGAATCTTAACTCATTGATTTACAAGAGATTAAGATTTCTCGGATTCCCTCGAAATGACAGAAAATCGCATTCCGTAACAGCCTCTCGAACAGACTTGTAAAGTGAAGTGAGAAAGGGAATATTTTGTTTGGTAGTATTTGATATTGAAGAGGTTGTATAAACCGTTTTCTCTTTTTACTATTGTTTCTCCAATACACAGGCAATCCGCTTAAGCAACGCCTTACTAAAATACAGCTACCGCAAAGCGGTTTTCCCGGCAAACATATTAAGGCACTGAAATCCAGAATTCCGAATATCGCTTTTCGAGGTCGGGTAGTTTGAACATATTCTTTTGCGATCTCGATTATTTCTTTCTTCCGCCTTATTTCACCGGACAGTTTCAGACCAAAGAATCTGTTGAAAGCTCTGGCAATATTACTATCCACCACCCATTCCCGTTTGTTAAAAGCTACGGCTAAAACTATCCCGGCAACATACTCTCCGGCACCGGGAATCTTTAGCATTTTTTTTCTATCAGCGGGAATCTTACCGTTATATTCCGAAATTACAAATTGAGCTGCTTTTTTAAAGTGAGCATATCTCCAGTGCAAACCAAGGGATTCAATCAAATCTTTTATGGCATCATCAGATGTTACGGACAGACTGGCAAAGTCAGGAAACTTTTTAGTGAATTGCTCGTATACAGGAACAACCTGATCCGCCCTTGTCCGCTGAAGCATAAATTCTGCAATCATAATTTTATAGGGATCAATCGTTTCTCTCCAGGGATACCTGCGATAATTGTCCTTCTGCCAGTTTGTTAATTTCCTCCTGATGTAGATTGTTTCATTCATTCTCTTTTTCCAGATTAGCTTTTACTTTTGCGATTATCGTATCACTGTCAAACTCAGGTTGCCCCTGTCTGGAGTAATATGTCGAAAATCTGGCTATTATATTACTCAGGAAGAAGTCAGTAATCTCTGCTTTTCTATTGTAGGAGTTCAACTCAGAAACAGGTATTTGCCTTACATCCTGAAAGTCAATGACAAATCCAGCCAGTTCACCATAAGGAGGCAGAAAATGGTAACGGTTCTTTTTGTTTTGTACAATATTCTCAACATTTACCCTGGTGGATTTTTTGGGAACAAAATTATTGAGCTTATCCTTTCGGTTCAGAGGAATAAGACGACAGGTTAAGATAATCTCTGCATCTCTTGTGTTTTCTCGGACAACCATATCACAGGCAGGAGATAATATCAGATAATACTGTCCATCTTTTTCCAGGATATCTCCGGTAAAGTAATCCTGCTTTACCGGAGGAATAAAATATACCTCGGCCGGATGCATTTTTTCAAAACCTGTTGCATCTGCACTTAACCGCAATTTCCCCACAAGAATCGAAGTTAAATACCTTTTTATTATCTTTTCCAGATTTTCAATATCTCCTGCATCTTCTTTCCATGCATTCCAGTTTTTCGCTATATCCGTCCAGAATATCTCATGCAATGTCTGATTTACAGATGTGAGAACCTCCCCGAATCGTGTAATACCGGAGGAATACCACTCAACAATTTGGGTTAAAAGAGCAGAAGTATCACATGCAGTTCTTTCAATAATTCTAAAAACATCTGTTTCTTCTCCGAATTCTTCATCCAGTTCTCCCACAAAACCTGAAACCACAATAACAGGATATCGTTGCGATTCTTTAATTTTCCTTATAATTTCATTTCCCTCTGCCTGTACTGAATCACTTCTGAGCTTGAGGTCTATTATTGCAGCATCGTATGTATCAGCTTCCAACGATTTCATAGCCTCTTCCAGGGTTTTCTTAAAGTCAGGGGAGATTGTCTCCTGTGAATGCTCTGAATTAAATTCCCTGATAGCTTTATCATAGAGTTTTTGTTGATTCTCATCATCCTCTACTATCAGCACCCTTATTCCATTCATTTCTCTCTCCTTTCGGGCAGCTCAATCCGAAAATAAGCACCCTCTTTGTAATCTAACAATTGAATTTTCCCGTTATTTCGGGATATGACTTCACCTGCTATGGATAATCCCAGTCCGGTACCATCAGGTTTTGTTGAAAATCCTGGTTCAAAGATTGACTCAACAAAGCCTTCCTTAATACCCGGACCGTTGTCTGCAAAATCCAGAATCAATCTATTTCCTTCATATTTCAGAGAAACCCTGATAAGCTTTTTTTCCTTTTCTATGGTTGACAACCAGTATATACTGTTGTCCATAAGGTTTGTCAGGGCAATATAGACCTCATTCTCCACCCCGTAAAAGGCAAAATCGCCCTCAAAGTCCCGGATGAATTCAGTAGATATTCTTGCTATCTCACCCTTAAATAAGGTGTACATTCTGGAAACAATTTTCTTCATATCAACAATTGACGGTTTCTTTCTTTTTTTTACCGCCAGAGGATCAAGGCTATTGAAAAGTGTTATTAAAAGTTCCCCCTCTTTTTTTATATCAGCAAGTCCTCCAATAATCTCATCCTTTGTAAAAATACTATCCTCAGGAAGTAAAATCTCTTTTTGTCTGAGATTATCCATCCACCGAACAATTCTCGGACATTCTTCAGCAATATATTTCAATGGTTTTCTGCCTTCATGCATTAGCACCCCTATTATTTTTCCGAGTGTTACTTGCCCTTCATATCTGGCAAGTGTTTCCCGAATTTCCTCCAGACATTTACCTTTTTCCTCTCTTTCCTTACGGATTCTGGTAATAAGAGTCTCTCCGTCATCGCGGTCAATTTTTCCTGCCAGTACCATCCCATCTATAGATTTCTCCAGCCCTGAAAAGTCAAAAATTGTCTCCAGAGACTTCTCAATATCTGTTGCCACCCTGCCTCTTCCAATTTTCTTTCTGAACACGAACCTTCTGATTTCAAGTTCTGATAGAGAGATGATAACTGCCTTTACAAGGGTTTTAAAGTATTTATCTTCTATGAGCCCTTCTCTACTGCTTTTTTCTCTAAGATGTGAAACTTCTTCAGATTCTACAGTTATATATCCGGCTATTTGATCACATCCCACCCTCGTGGAAGGATTCTGCACCCTTCGTTTATCAAGCTCCAGCCAGTCATATCCGGCATCACCATGGGGTCTGATTCTAAAGCCCTCGCGATAGATACCAACCCCTGAAGAATCATTCAGTAAATTCCTTGCTTCGGTTTTTCCCATAAAATTTCCGTTTTCATCTTTGAGTCCGGCCCTCCGCATCAACTCATCTATTGATGTTGCATCTCTATCAAAGGCTCTTACATCAATCTTTATCTTTCCACAACCAGCCATTCCTTCTTCTAATTTGACACTGACAGAGATTTTTTCTTGCGGGATATTCCTGTCCACACCATTTTGAAATATCAGCATACCCCTACCGTTCTCATCAATCTCCCCGGACAGTCGATAATCAAAGTAATCAAGTACAGGGAAAGGCTCAATTATTCCTGAATAAGCTTTAAATTTATCAATACCTGATTGATTGAAATCCAAATATATCGCAAAATCTGCTTCCTTTGTACTTACAGGTGATAATAATTTTCTTAACCCAACTTCGCGACAAACCACCTAAAAACCGCCAAAAACCACCCAAAAAAGGCTAATTTCTGTTACCCCTAAAAAATAAGTCTTATCATATCAACAGGTTATGTAATTGGGTTATTGAAAATCGGCTTGTAGTGCCAAAATCTCATATGTCTCATAAAAATAGCTTGACATGTGGAGGGTCTT
>JAZDHC010000045.1:0-4289 GCA_043806395.1 Candidatus Desantisiibacteriota bacterium
ATGAAAATTCTTATTACCGGAGCAAATGGTCAACTTGCCAGAGAATTCTTGAGATTATTAAAAAATCATCAAGTAGAAGCATTGACTAAGCGACAATTAGATATATCAGACAACAAAGCTGTTTTGAGTGTTGTTTCTTCTTACAAGCCAGATATTATTCTGAACTGTTCTGCTTATAATCTGGTGGATATGGCTGAAGATAATCTTGAGGCTGCCTTAAGGGTGAATGCGGATGGGGTTAGAAATTTAGCCTCTGTCAGCAAAAAATATCATGCCTTACTGGTTCATTATAGCACGGATTATGTGTTTGATGGGACAAAGGATGATTTTTATAAAGAAGAGGATACCCCAAACCCTATTAATAATTATGGTAAGAGTAAACTTATTGGCGAGAGGATGTTAGCTGAAGAAACAGATGATTTTCTATTATTCAGGACAAGTTGGGTGTTTGGTGAAGGCGATCAGAACTTTCTTCATAAATTGGCAGAATGGGCAAAACTAAACAGGGTGCTAAAAATAGTATACGATCAAATATCTATTCCAACCTGTACTGAGGATATTGCCCAAATCACAATGCTGGCTATAGAAAAGGGCTTAAGGGGTGTATACCACCTAACCAATAGTGGATATGCCTCAAGATATGAGGTAGCACGATATTTTATAGAAAGGCTTGACATGGATAATCTCATCCTGCCTGTATCTTCAGATTTTTTTCCTGCTGCTGCTAAAAGACCTTATTTTTCAGCATTATCTAATAGCAAACTTTCAAAAGAGTTAGGGATTAATATCCCCAAGTGGCAGAATGGGATTGATGTGCATCTGAACAATTACTCTAAATATTCAATTATCCCACCGCCAACAACTATATCATCCCTATAAAAAACAACAGATTGCCCTGGTGTTATTGCTTGTTGAGCCTCGTAAAACTCTACGGCTACCCGATCATCCTTTAAGGGTGAAACAACAGCCTTAGTCTCTTTATGTAAATACCTGATCCTTGCCATTACCTCTATTTCTTTTGTAATTTCTGGCATTGCCACCCAGTTCATTTCTTTAGCTGTTAGCCTCCTGCAGTAAAGGTCAGTCTTATCACCAACAATAATAGCATTCTTACTGGAATCAATGTGCATGACATAAAGTGGCTTGTTTGCGGAAATCCTTAGCCCCCGCCTCTGACCTATGGTGTAAAAGGCAATTCCTTGATGTTTGCCGATAATATTTCCTTCTTTGTCTATGATATTTCCTGGAACAAGCCTGCTTGATGCCCTTTGTCTGATAAATTCCTGATAGTTGTTTTGCGGAATAAAGCATATTTCCTGAGACTCTGGTTTGTCTGCTGTTTTGAGGTCAAGCCTTGCAGCTATTTCTCGTACCTGAGATTTTTGATAATTACCAAGTGGTATGATTATCTGCGACAGTTGTTCCTGAGTAAGCCTGTAGAGAAAATAGGATTGATCCTTGGTTAAGTCAATCCCTTTTCTAATCATATATCGTCCGTCTCTTTGCTCTATTCTCGCATAATGCCCGGTAGCCAGATACTCTGCCCCCAGATGTTTAGCCTTGTCAAGCAACAATCCAAACTTTATCATGGAATTACAGACAACGCATGGATTTGGGGTATATCCCCTCAAGTATTCATCTACAAAATAATTAATTACTCCTTGCGTAAACTCTCCTTTACAATCAACAACGAAATGTTTAATACCCAGCTTATCTGCCACTGCCCGGGCATCTGCAATAGCCTGCAAGGAACAACATGTGTCTGGTTTTAATTCAAGCAAGTCCATGGTAATACCTGTAACCTCATAACCTGCTTCTTTAAGGAGATAGGCAGCTACAGATGAATCAACCCCACCACTCATAGCGACGAAAACTTGTTTCTTCATTCATACTCCACCATCATCAGGGCAGACACATAGGTCTGCCCCTACTGTTTTCTTCATCCCTCATTCATACTCCCTGTTCGATACCCTTCCAGATCAAGTGTTACAAATGTGTAGCCAAACTGTTTCAGCCTTGAGGCAATCTCTGCCTGTTTTTCCAGACAGATACACATCTGATTTACAGGTACCTCAATCCGACAAAGGTTCTCATAATGCCTTACCCTTACCTGAAATATTCCTATCTCCCTGAGGTATTCTTCAGCCATTTCTACCATTCGCAATCCTTCTTGAGTGAAGGGATTATTGTATGGAAATCGTGAGGCAAGGCAGGCAGCAGAGGGCTTATCATGGGTAATAAGTCCCATGTCCTTTGACAGTTGGCGTATTTCATCCTTGGTCAAGCCAACCTCTTCCATAAGCGATCGGACACCAGATTCCCTTGCCGCATCCCTTCCTGGCCGAATATCATTAATATCAGATGCGTTTGAGCCATCAAGGATATAATTTAATCCCTGTTCCACGGCTATCTGGCTTAAGCTATTAAATAACTCTTTCTTGCAAAGATAGCACCTGTTTCTGGGATTATCAGTAAAACCATGAATCAATAGCTCATTTGACTCAATAAATAAATGCCTTACTCCCAATTCTCTGGCTATTTTTTCTGCTGTTTTGGCCTCTGATTCAGGATACAGTGGAGATCTGACGGTTACAGCAAGCACCTTGTCGCCCAGAATATCATGAGCAATCTTGAGCACAAGGGTTGAATCTACCCCACCAGAATATGCAACTAAGACACTCCCCATCCCTTCCAGAATCGCCTTCATCTGTTCCAATTTTTGATCAAGTTCTGTGAACATAAAACTACCCCTGCTAAGAATTACACCAAATACCTCTTTAACCGTATATTCAGCACTATCCCCAGAGAAACCATGGTAATAAATAATGATGAGCCACCATAACTTACCAAGGGAAGGGTTAATCCTGTAACTGGCATAATCCCTGTGGCAATACCAATATTGAAAAATATCTGAACCGCAATCATACTTATTATTCCTGTTGCCAGCAAGCAGCCAAACCTATCCCTGGAAAAGAAAGCAATAGCTATCCCACGATAGATGATAACATAAAAAAGAAATAATAATACCGTAGCACCAATAAACCCCAGCTCTTCACCAAGCACAGAAAAAATAAAATCTGTCTGCCGTTCAGGCAAAAAGCCCAATTGATTCTGTGTACCGTTTAATAATCCTTTGCCAAAGAGCTGTCCTGAACCCACGGCAATTTTTGATTGAATTATATTATACCCTGCCCCGAGTGGATCAATATTAGGATCAATAAACACCAATATTCTTTTGCGTTGATATTCCTTTAAGAAGCTGTCTATTATCAGAGAAGCAAACATGCTCACCCCTATAATTATATAGCTGAGTAAAAAATTGGTAAATTTTATCTCTGGAACAAAAAATACCTTTATTGCATAATATATTCCTGATATGATGGCTAAGAGAACTATCAGGAAGATAATACTATATTCAAAGGATCCAAATATTTTGTACAGAAATGAAATAATACCAATATTGGCAAGTTGTGGTTGAATCTCTACCCAGCTTACAAAAAGAGTGATAATGATTATAAGAACAACTGCTGATGTCATGGTAACCAGATATATGGTACGAATCCCGGTAATATACAGCATCATCAGAAATATTGGCAAAAATACCAGGGTTGTACCCAGATCCGGTTGCATCAATATCAAAAGAATGGGTAAACCTACCCATCCTATAGCCGGTAATAAATCAGAAAGGGTATTTAATCCATCCTTTTTGGTAGAAAGATATTCTGATAGAATAATTATTGTAGCTAATTTTGCCAGTTCAGCCGGTTGAAATGAAATAGGTCCCAGAGTAAACCAGCTTTTTGCTGCCCTGACAGCTGGTTCAAAAAGCACACAAACCAACAAAACAATAACAATAATATAGATAAGCCTGGAATATTTTCCTAATATTTGATAATCAAAAAGGATGGCACCAATCATTCCCAATAGCCCAAGCCCAAACCATATTGCCTGTTTTATCCAAAGATCCTGAGCCCACTCAATGGCATGGGTCCCACTATAAATCATGGTAATTCCCATAAGAACGATAAGAACAATGGAAATAAACATAGCGTAATCAAATCCTCGATGTAAATTGTAATTAAGCATTTCTTACTCCATCAGTAACGATTAGTTGCATACTCCCCAATTCAGCAATTCCCCAATTCCCCAATTTCTGGGACGGTTCACTTTCATCGTTTTTCATATGATTCCTTTCGGGCAAGGGGACATCATCTACAGAATACAACCCCCTAACCCCCTTTTCTAAGGGGGAATATTGCACTCTCAACTAACCGCAAGCTTTCAAACAA
>JAZDHC010000046.1:0-3262 GCA_043806395.1 Candidatus Desantisiibacteriota bacterium
GTTCTTAAGAGGGGAGACACTTCTGAACAGATTAATTATACACGAAAAATAACATTATTTCTACAAAAAAATACCTTTATCTCATGAAAATTGCAAATATTTTAAGGGTATGTAGTGAATTTCAACTGCACAGGTCGCAAAAGTTATCATGTAAACAGGATTACAGGATCAAACACTCTACTGTCATTTCGAACTACTGTGAGAAATCCTTGTCCCGAACTACTGTGAGGGATCTTATGAATTAGATCCCTCAGTCAAGTACTCCTTCGGGATGACAAAAAGTCCCCTACCCTCTCACAAATATCTTCCCCGGCAATTGTCGAATAAACCCTTTTAATTCAAGCTGAAGTAATATCGAAGCCATCTGGCCAGCACTTATATCAGAATTATAAATAAGATAATCAATCTGTCGTGGCTCATCCCCTACTAATGAATACACCTGTTTTTCTGTAGTTGATAGTTCGTTAATATCCTTCTTTTTCTCTGGAATAGCTGGTTGTTTTAATGTGGCTACCAGCAAACCAATCTCTTCCAGAATATCCTCAACACAGGTTACTAATTTTGCCCCTTGTTGAATCAGGTGATTGGTGCCTGCACTCAGTCGGCTGTCAATACATCCAGGAACAGCAAAAACATCCCTTCCCTGTTCCAGGGCATACTCAATGGTAATAAATGTCCCACTTTGGGTAGATGCCTCAACAACTAATGTACCCAAGCTTAATCCACTGATGATCCGATTTCGTCGTGGAAAATTAAACTTTTCTGGCGAGGTCCCCATAGGAAACTCACTTAAGATCGCCCCATGCTGAATAATTTGTTCAAAAAGTCCTTTATTTTCAGGTGGATACACAATATCTACCCCACAGCCAAGCACGGCTATTGTTCTGCCCTTTGCAGAAATAGCACCAAGATGACTGGCTGTATCAATCCCTCGAGCCAGCCCGCTAATAACCGTAAGCCCAGCTCTGGCTAAATCTTGAGCAAAATTATCTGCCATTCTTCTTCCATAAAAGCTGGCTGACCTTGTCCCTACCATGGATATAGAAAGCCTGTCATCTTCCTTGAGCCATCCCTTAGCATATAATACTGGTGGTGCAGCCCAGATGGATTTTAGATTAATGGGATACTCTTCATCTTCAAGGGTAATAACCCTTGCCTGAGCCGCATCAATCTTTTTTAATTCCTCATCTATACGAACCTCTCCTCTTTTTTCAACAATCTCTTGAGCTATCTTTTCTCCAATACCCTTTACTTGAGCAAGATCTGTTGCACCTGCTACAAGGATATCCTCTACATTTCCAAAATAACTCAATAATGTCTGAAATCGTACCGGACCAATAGCAGGAATCATATTCAACGAGAGATATGAGATTGTTCTTTTTTCCATTTCTGTAGTTCCTATTCATCTGGGAAAAAATGGTGATCGGTGATCGGTATACCAATCACCAGTTACTTCTGCCCTGATGAACCTATCTGAGTTTTCAGCTTTACCCAGCGGGCACCCATCTTGAACCAGTTTTCTAACTCAAACTTTACAGCCCTTACTCCTGGTATTTTTTTTACATTTCGTTCTACCCGTTTTAATTTTTCAACCTCAACCATTGCCTTTCTTTCAAAATAACCTTGCTCATCTGGATTGACAAAGACATCAAGTTGAAATTCAAGCCTACCCTTGATATAGACCACACCACTAATGGTAGTAAAATTTATCTGTTTTGTATCCACCCAATTTTTGACCAATTCTGTTTCTACTCGCACATTAATCGTCCAATCATCAACCATTAGTCAACTCCTTTCACAACATCAACTCTCAACTCTCAACTCCCAACTCTCAACTCCCAACTCCCAACTCTCAACTCCCAACTCCCAACTCTCAACTTTTGAACTCTCAACTCTCAACTCTCAACTCTCAACTTTTGAACTCTCAACTCTTTTCAAAATGGCCGTGCACCTATCTTCGACAGGCCTTAACGAGTGATAATGAGAAGTTCAGACTCCAGACAGGTACCCCTGTGACACACCCTCAACTACTTACCGCTGCTTCCTTCCGAATCTGACGGGGTTGGGCAATTAAGAATAGCACAGGACCCATCTATCAGCATCCTTTCTTCTAATTCATTCTCACCAAGACAAGCCTCATGCTATAGGAATTCAACCCTGCTGAAGCGGATTGCAGGTACAGGGCACCGCTAGCTCCCCATTTAGCACGGCCAGATAATAGTATACTTGAAAAATCAAATATGTCAAGGAGAAAAATTTGATTTAGGAATAAAAAATGCTTGACAAAATATTGAATGTATGGTATTATTTGTTTATAGTTTAATTCTTTGGAATTCAGCACAACTATGTGTTGTTGATATATAATAGTTATGTTTATTAAGAGATTAATAGTAAAGGGGGTGAAAAAATGAAAAAGGAGAAAGGTTTTACACTGATTGAGTTGATGATTGTGGTTGCAATAATTGGTATCCTTGCTGCTATTGCTATCCCAAGGTTTGCAGCCTTGATTGATAAGGCAAGGGAAGCAGGTGCAAGGGGTAACTTAGGAGCTATGCGGTCAGCTATTGCTATTTACTATGGTGATACAAAGGGATATTGGCCACCCAAATTGGATACAGAGACTTCGGCTGTTACTTCGGCTGATTGTAAGATTGGGACGGGTACTTTTGTGGCTCCGACCTATGGGGAACCAATACCTTGTTTTATTCCAAGGTATTTGTCCAGGATTCCATATGCTACGCTGAAGAGAAGTGTGCCAAATAGCAGGAACAATGCTGTTGCATATGCTTTGACGACTTCAGAGACAGAAATTGCTACGAGTAGTATTGCTGCGGTTGGTTCGCCTACAGTTGGGATAACAGGTGGATGGGCATACTCACCATTTAGTGGTGATTGCAGGATCAATCATGCTGGACAGGATACTAGTGTGCTAACAGATACAAACTCTACCATGTGCTACTATAATTATGGACATGAAGAGCCATGATGCTGAGTTGTACGATTTTTTGACAGTTACGGAGAGGGGTTGATAGGGATTAATTCCTATCAACCTCTTTTTTGTCTATGATAATAACTGTTTAGCCGCTAAGGCACAAAGCCAATCGGTGAAGTTTTCTTTGACTTTAGGGCACCTCTAAAAACCCACTAAAGCCGCGCTGGCAGCGTTGCAAAGCTGCTCAAAATGCTCATTTACCACTTGTAAACTGCGCTTTTTCGCATCTTTGCGCCTTGCCATCATCGACTTGATTGAGTTTTTAGAGGC
>JAZDHC010000047.1:0-20168 GCA_043806395.1 Candidatus Desantisiibacteriota bacterium
CACCTTTGTTTGAAAGCTTGCGGTTAGTTGAGAGTGCAATATTCCCCCTTAGAAAAGGGGGTTAGGGGGTTGTATTCTGTAGATGATGTCCCCTTGCCCGAAAGGAATCATATGAAAAACGATGAAAGTGAACCGTCCCACAATTGCTGAATTGCTGAATTATTAAATTTTCAGGAGGTAGAGAATAATGTTGCGGTTGAAGAATGTATTGTGGTTTTTGGCGTTGGCTATTGTTGTTTCTATGAGTGTGGATGCCAATTCGCAGGGGCAAGAAAGCCCTGAGTTGTATGATGGATTGCGGTTGTTTGGTAAGGCGTTTTCCTTAGTTCATACTCAATTCGTAGAAGAGGTAAAGGCAAAAACCCTTGTTTATGGGGCTATTGATGGTATGCTTAAAAGCACGGGTGATCCTCATACAAGATTTATGACCCCTGAGGCATTTAAGGAGATGAAGGTAGAAACAGAGGGGAGTTTTTCTGGACTTGGGATTGTTATTGGGATTAAGCAGGATAATCTCGTGGTTATTTCGCCTATTGAAGGGACACCAGCGGATTTGGCCGGGATAAAGGCAGGGGATTATATTATTGAGATAAATGGGACGACAACCAAGAATCTTGCCTTAGTTGAGGCTGTTCAGAAACTTCGTGGTAAAGAGGGAAGTCAGGTGACTATTACCATCAAAAGGGATGGTGTGGAGAATCCCTTCAAGGTAACACTTACCCGGGCAGTAATTGAGGTTCATAGTGTCAAATCTGATGTTATCCAATCAGATGTTGGATATATCAGGATTACTAACTTTAACCAGAATACGGCCCAGGAGTTTGCGTATAGTCTGGTGAAATTGCAAAAAAGAGGAATAAAGAGTCTTGTTATAGATTTGAGGAATGATCCCGGAGGTTTATTGGAATCAGCCATAGATGTTTCAGATAATCTTCTGTCAAAGAATTCCTTGATTGTTTCTATTGCTGGGAGACAGCAGGAGATGAACAGGGAGTTTCGAACAACTGGAAAGGGATTGTATTTAGATGATCCGATTATTGTTCTGCTGAACGAGGGAAGTGCCAGTGCCTCAGAGATATTGGCTGGAGCTGTCAAGGATAATAAGCGAGGTTTGACCCTTGGGGTAAAGAGCTTTGGTAAGGGTTCTGTGCAAACAGTACTCCCATTACCTGATGGCTCTGGTATTGCCCTGACTACAGCCAAGTATTTTACCCCTTCAGGTGTATGTATCCATGGAAAAGGGATAATTCCGGATGTGATTGTAGAGATGCCTGAGATTACTCCTAAGGATCAGGAGATGTGGATGAAGTTAGATGATAGCCAATACATAAAGGATTTTGCCAAAGAACATTCAAAATATACGGATGAAGATATTAAAAATTTACAGCAATCCTTAGCTAAGAATAAGATTGAATTGAGTGAAATGATTCTTAGAAGGGCAGTAAATATTGAAATAGGCAGGCTTAATGGTGGAAAAGAGATTGTTTGCGACCTGAAATGTGATCCACAGTTGCAGCGAGCAGTTGATATTATGGTAGCAACTAAAATATTACAGCATAAATAATCAAGCAATCTTATTTTATGCTTGACAAATGTTGATATGTATGTTACCATAAAAGTGCTGAAGGCTGAAGGCTGAAGGCTTGTATTTAATATTGTTTCGGAGGAAAGGGAATGTTGTTTGGTGGTGGGAAAAATTCTGTAGGATTAGATATCAGTAGCGATACAGTCAAGGTTGTTAAACTGAAAAAGTCCGGCAATAGTATTATGTTGACAGGGCTTGGGTTAGAAAAGATTGCCCCAGAACCCTTAGATGAGGATGCAGTTGGAGCAAAGCATGAGTTAACAGTAAAAGCTATTAAAACCATGCTTTATAATAATGGCATTGATGCCAAAAAAGTTGGCACCTCTGTTTCTGGGAATTCTGTGGTAGTAAGATATATCAAGCTGCCACATATGAGTGAGTCGGAGCTTCGTGATGTTATCAGGTTTGAGGCTGAGGAGCATATTCCCTTTGATATTGAGCATGTGATTATTGATTTTCAGATAATAAAAGAGATAATTGAAAAAGATGAGAGGATGATACTTGTCCTGCTGGTAGCTGCTAAAGAAGAGCTTGTTTATGATCATATGGAGATATTGCAGCGATCAGGGTTAGAGACAACTCATATCAATGTGGATACCTTTGCAATAGAGGATGCTTTGGTGGCAAGTGGAAAGGAAGAAGAGGTAGTGGCTCTGGTAGATATTGGGGCAAGGATGACAAACATCAATGTAGTAGAAAATAAGTGTTCCTGTTTTAATCGGGATATCTTAGTTGGTGGTAATGATTTTACGGAAGCAATAAAAAGAGAGTTGGGCGTAAACTTTTTGGAAGCAGAACAGATAAAGGAAGCAGAAGGGGTAATTGTTCCTGGTGAAGAAATGACAGCAGGTGTGTATTCTGAACGAATATCTCATGTCTCTTATGCCATTGAATCTGTAGGGGCAAGGCTTTTAGATGAATTAGAGAGGTCTTTTGCCTATTATTATACTCAATTGCCTGTATATCGGAAAAATATTGATCGGGTACTTTTAAGTGGAGGAACGGCAAAACTAAAGAATTTAGATGAGTTTCTTTCAAGTGGTCTTGGCATTCCGGTAGTTATTGCTGATCCCTTTATTAATCTGAGGATAGCTCCAAAGGTTAATGTAAATCTTATTAAGAAATATGGTTCAGCGTTTACCGTAGCCATAGGATTAGCGTTAAGGGGGCTAAAGTAATGACTAATATAAACCTGATGCCTCCAGTTCTTCTGGCAAAAAAGAAAATCCAATGGAGAAACATTTTAGTCATAATATCATTATCTGCCTTTGTTGTCTTGATAGGTTTTTTTTGGAGCAATCAATTGCTTGAGGTCAAGAAAAAGGAAGAAAAAATAGAAAACTTAAAAGCTGAGATAACTAAGTTACAGCCTTATATGCAAGAGATTAAAGATCTTGAATTAGAGATAGATGCACTTAAAAAGAGGCTTAGTATTATTACCCAATTGGACAAGGATAGGTTTATCTGGGCAAAACTCCTTGATCAAACATCTGATTGTCTGGGTCAGGGTATCTGGTTAGACAGTTTGTCTAACTCTAAGGGTGGTACAGAAATACAGCTAACTGGCAAGGCTGTAGATAATTTTTCTGTTGCAAACTATATGCTTAAGCTTATGGAATCACAATCGTTTACAAATGTTACTCTTGCCAATATTAACAATGCTATGATTGGCAAGTATCCAATAAGGAGTTTTTCACTTAGCTGCACTCATAATAGATGACTCTGTTGATTTACTAACGATTTGTCATTCCCGTGAAAACGGGAATCCAGCAATTTCAATAGGTTCTGGATTCCTGCTTCTGCAGGAATGACGAAAAAAGGACTAAATCAACAAAATCATATATAGGGCTTATTTTACCAATGGAGAAAAGGAATGAAATTTTCGCAGGAAGAATTAAAGGCTATAGGATTAATTGTTGTTTTTATAGGAATTACTATCTTTGCCTTTATAAATTATGGATATAAACCCCTCAAGATTAAATCAGAGGAGTTGAGCAGTCAAATATCGGCTAAAACTACGGAATTAAAGCAGATTAAGGATGTTGTCGCCAACTTGGAGATACGGAAAGCAGAGGTGAGAAAACTAAAAGAAGAACTCTCCTTCGTAGAAACAAGATTGCCTAAAGAAATAAATATGCCTGAACTAATAAAAACAATTACTACCATGGCTGAGGAAAATCATGTTCTTTTTTCCAGCTTTGTTCCAAGTGGTCCATTTCGTAAGGATGTTTATGACGAGATTCCGATTAATCTATCAATTCGAGCTACCTATCATAACTTTGGAAAATTCCTTGCAGCCATTGGAAATCTTGAAAGAATATTGACACCATCATGGACGGCTTTAACCTGTTTGGCGCCAACCAAAGAAGATGCGTCAACAATATCTGCTAGTTTGGTTATTACAGCATTTACATATAAACAATAAATAAGCTGACAGCTATCAGGGGTCAGCTGTCAGCATCGATAAGGGAAACAAATGGGAAATATGTGGCAATTAAATAATAAATTGATAATGGTCAGTTTGATGTTAGTTTTGGTAATTGTTTGTGGGTGTGCCAGACAAAAACCTAAAGAGGTAGCAGTATTACCAGTACAAGTATTACCTGAACCATTAAAAGAAAAACCAGTAACCCCGCAATATATATATCAAAATATTCATAGTCGGGATCCTTTTATACCTTTGATTGCTGAAAGTGGACAAGCAGATCAAGTACAAAAGGGTAGTAGTATCCCGGCCGTAGATATTACAGAGCTTACTCTGATTGGTGTTGTTTGGGATAAGAAGGATTCCATAGCTTTGGCTCGTGGGCCTGGTGGCTATACCCTGATATTAAGATATGGAATGCTCTTTTATGGGGATTCTCCTATTAAAGGGGTACAAGGAAAGATCATTAATAATAAATGTATTTTGTTATCCCAGCTTGATAAAGTAGTTACATTGGGATTTAAGGCATCTGATACAAAGGTGATGGTCAAGGGTATGAATCTTACACCAGGGCAAGAAAAGCAAGAAGATTTATCAAAGGAAGAAAAGCAAGAGATGATGAAGGCATTTGCCTCTGGATTTGGAGCAGGTCTGGCAAAAGAGGCTGTGGCTCAACAAGTAAAACAACAAAAGTAGGGGTAGACCTATGTGTCTACCCAACAAAGTAGGGGTAGACCTATGTGTCTACCCAACAAAGTAGGGGTAGACCTATGTGTCTACCCAACAAAGCAGGGGTAGACCTATGTGTCTACCCAACAAAGCAGGGGTAGACCTATGTGTCTACCCAACAAAGTAGGGGTAGACCTATGTGTCTACCCAACAAAGCAGGGGTAGACCTATGTGTCTACCCAACAAAGCAGGGGTAGACCTATGTGTCTACCCAACAAAGCAGGGGTAGACCTATGTGTCTACCCAACAAAGTAGGGGTAGACCTATGTGTCTACCCAACAAAGCAGGAATAACTGCTTATAAAAATAATGAAGGGGTGGTTTTAAGGTGAAAAGATTGTATTTGATGACTGTATTTATTTATGTGGCCTCGTTAAGTTCTATTGTCTATGCAGAGACTAATCTACTTGATGTTCAGGTCGAAAGATTACAAGATAGAGTCAGTATAGTATTTGTTGGTGATGCAGCTATAACAAATTATGACTCAGTAGTGTTAACTGATCCTCCGACAATAGTTATAGATCTGCCCAAAACAACCTGTACCCCAAAAGAGATACCTGTCTCATCTGGTGGAATAACCAGAATTCAGATAGTTCAACAAAAAGAAAATCAGACAAGAATAATAGTTGGACTAATAAAATCCATCCCATATCAGATAAATAAGATTTCAAATGGGCTCGAATTAAGTATTACTAATCCTTATGCTGATTATGCGATAACAGGGATTGATGTCAAGGAAGGGGATGACCGAAGCATGGTAGTTATTTCTACGAATGGAGTCCCTCAATATAAGTATTTTGAAACACTAAATCCATCAAGGATTATCCTTGATTTTCTCAATGCTACCTCTGACGCGGTAAAGGATATAACGGTTGATGGTAAATGTATTGCAAAGGTTAGTGTTCAACAAAGGTTTGTTGATCCGGTAAAAGTAGCTCGGATAACGGTTGAGACAAAAGAATCCGTTCCCTATTCAGTTTTAGCTCAAGGAAAAACAGTACTGCTTACCCTTAAAAAATATGAAATTAAAGAGCCTCCGGCCAGTACAGAAAAGAAAGAGATAAAAAAAGATGACATGGAATCCAAACCGTCAAAAACAGCAGTAAAGAAAACCTATAAACCAGAAAAAAAAGTACAACGCCCTGTTGCCACTAAAAAATCACAAGCAATACGACCAAAAACATCTGTTTCTGAAAGAATAACAGAAAAGCCCAAGGGACAAACTATTTCTATGGACTTTAAGGATGCTGATTTGCTTGATGTCTTGAGATTAATTGCTCAGAAGGTAGAGTTAAATATTGTTCCTAGTGTAGCAATAAAGGGAATCGTAAACCTACGGTTGGATAATGTGCCTTGGGAAACTGCATTGAATCTAATCCTGAAGGCGCAGGGATATACCTATGTTAAGGAAGGAACGGTTATTTTCGTTGATACCAAGGAAAATCTTAATCTTGTTGGTGAGCTTATGACAAGGGTTTTTCCTCTTAATTATGCTATGGCTGGTGAAGTTATGGGTGGCATACAAAGTGGTGCACTAACCCCGGTTGGAAAAATTAGCGTTGATATTCGGACTAATGCACTTATTATTACGGATACTGTTGGTAATTTCCCCAAAATTGAACAGTTGATAAAGGATTTGGATACAGAGACCAAGCAGGTCATGATTGAGGCAAAGATTGTTGAGGTTTATCTGAATAAAACCAATCAATTGGGATTTATGTGGAATATAAAGGATTTTTTACAGGGATTTGATATGTCAAGCCTGATGACACAAAATATGCCGGCTGGAGATAGGGGAGAGTTAGTTTATAGAAAGTTAACACCAGGACATGATATTAATGGCATGATATCTGCCATGATTTCTGAGGGTAAAGCAAATGTTTTATCCTCTCCAAGTATCAGAACACTTCATGGTCGTGAGGCAAAGATTATGATTGGGGAAGAGATTCCTTATCAGCAGACAACAACTCAGTTGTCATCAGGCGCTCAAACAGGTGTAGTCCAGACCAATGTTGTCTTCCGTGAGGTTGGGGTAAAGCTTACTGTAATTCCATTCATAAACCCTAATGATTTCGTTACACTCTCAGTGAAACCAGAGGTAAGCAGTTTTAAGGGTTGGGCAGAGAACAACACACCAATCATTTCTACAAAGTCATCTGTAACTCAGTTATTAATAAAGGATGGGGAAACCGTAATTATTGGTGGGATAATAGATGACCATGGTACGGAAAAGACAAATAAAGTGCCTGTTCTTGGAGATTTACCCTTTGTTGGCAGACTTTTCAGGATGGATATGAAGGAAAATCGAAAAACAGAATTGGTTATCTTTATTACCCCTCATATTATTAAGAAAACTAAATGAATTACGGCATGGTTCAAATCAGGGTAACAAATTGAGCAAGCAAGCATCTATGTTTCCCTAATTCCCCCTTAAAAAAGGGGGTTAGGGGGGTTGTTCTTCTCTGTACCATCTGTGTGACCCTGCGATAAACAGTTTTGAACCATGCCTGAATTACTCACCACAGAGACACAGAGAATTGATGGGGGGAGAGATTAACCGTCAATAAGCATGGGCACCTCCTCTACAATTGTTCAACCCTACCCTCACAATGGAGATAAAATAATGGATATTCAAAATAAAACCGAAGCCGGGATGAGTTTTGTTGAATTAATGATTGCTGGACTTCTTCTGCTGATTGTTGCCCTGATAACATCCACAACCTTTATGGGCAGTTCTCAAACAATAATTAAGTCATGGGATGAATCTGTTGCTGTGGCAAGGGCACAGGAATTGCTGGAAGAGGTGAAAGGGATAAGGTATGAGTATATTCATCAGGCGACCAGCACAAGTGTTGCCATGGCTCACCTGCACTTAAATATTATTAATCCGGTTATTATGCCTTCAGGAACAAACACAGTAAATGTTCCTGTAAGGGTTATTGCACATACTACGGATGATTATGTGGCTATGGGATATAATCTTGTCCCATTAACCCTTACATGGGAGCATGAGGGGACAAGTACATCAGCTGGGAACATCAACAATGGTGGATATGGAATCAATGCTGCCACCATAACTTTGACTACAAAGGGTACCATAACACAACGATTGTTTGGCACACTTACTCTTAATGGTGGGACCCCAAGTGTTTCCCAACGAGTGATGATCTTTCCTGCACAGGGTGAGGCTATTAAAGACAAGGATATGATTGGGACAATAACAATGGAGGCATTATTTGTTGATGATGAGGCTGATGAAAAGTGGCCAACAGATATTTTTCCTGAGGATTACAAGCAAATTGTTATTACTACCAGCTGGGGGAAACAGGGTGGCAAGAGTGGTTCAAGGCAATTGGTTACCATTGTCGCACCCAAGCCGGCATCGTATTATCCATGAAGCGTTCAGCCCTCAGTCATCAGCACAGTCAGTCAGGACAAAGAAAACAAATGGGAGAGTAAATATTATGTCCTCACTCACTTTGATAAAAATCAACCAAACTCCAAATCTCGAATCACGAATCCCACATTTTCAGATGAAAGCGATAACTGGATTCACCCTTATTGAATTATTATTGTCCTTAGTAGGGATGGCTGTAATCATGTTGTCTGTTTTTGCCCTTTTTTCTGGTGGGGTAAAAAACTGGACAACCATGGAGCCTCAACTAACCATGCGTCAGGAGGCAACAGATGCACTCTATGGAAAGGCAGGGGATAAATCAGGTGGGATGGTGAACAATATTCAATCTGCGAGGGTTTTGCTTGATGGGATTAACACTGCTGGTGCAACAGCAACACTATATGCAGCTACTATGAAGCATGGCACAATAAGCTCAAGCGTAATCTATCTTATCAAGGATGATAAGCAACAAGTAGGAACAAATACACCGCCAGGAACATTTAGCACGACTGATGGAGGTGGGGATGATGTTGTTTGTTATTATGCGGTTAAGGATGAAGCAGGAACATACTCCTCATGGTCACTGAGAAGGGAAATCTATGCCCCGGGTACACCGACAGGGACAGCAGGGACAATTACATCATCATCTACTGTTCTGAAAAAGATGGGTAATCCTGACAGAACTGAAACGGGATCATATAGGATATTCACCTATTACAATAAATCAGGAGATGTAGTAGACCCAATTAAGGCTGATCAAAGCATAAATAGGGATATTGCCTATATCTCCATAAACATTCAAATGGATATTGATTCTGATCATGATCATAAATATGGCGAGGATCCTCTTGATGGCGTAAACAATGATAACGATAATAAGATTGATGAGGATAAACCTATGGATTTAAGTATACTAACCAAGATATTCCCAAGAATGTTATGGAAGGATACGCCGCCACAATAGCCATCAGCATTCAACTACTGGAATTGATATATCTGCTACCTCAAAAATCAACCCCACACAAGTGTATTTTCTTATTGACAAGTCAAGGAAATTATGGTATTATTGTAGGGGTGAACCTGTGTGTTCACCCTATTGTAGTAGGGGCGAACCTATATGTTCGCCCCTATTGATCGTTATCAGCAGTCAGCGATTATTTTAATCTTTCTAAAAGGTGGAATTTATGCAGCCTGGAAGTTTACCAACATTTAATATCTGGGATTATGTTCAGATAATATTTAAGCGAAAGTGGTTATTTATCCTTCCCTTTGTAGCTGTTTTTTCAACAACTACCCTCGGCAGCTTTTTCTTGCCCAAGATATATCAATCAAAAGCCATACTTTTAGTTGAACAACAACAGATAGCCCCATTAGTACAGGGAATGGCTGTTAATCCTCAATCTATGCTTCAGTTGGATACCTTAAGAGAGCAGATGCTTAGCTGGACAAAGTTAGAGGAGATGATTAATCAATTGGAATTGGATAAAGGGGCAAAGGGTGGGTCTGGCTCAGAAGCACTTATTAATTCTTTGCGCAAAAGGATTTTAATTACCTTAAAGGGTGACCTTATCTTTGTTAGCTTTGAGGATATGGATAAAAAAAATGCTCAAAATGTTGTTAATTATGTGACCAGAACATTTGTTCAGGAAAGCTTGTTTTCACAGGCAGAAGAGGCAAATTCAGCAATTGATTTTATAAAGAAACAATTAGGGATATATCAACAAAAATTAGAAGAGTCAGAGGCAGCATTAAAGGAATTTAAGGAAAACAATCTATTCCAGATGCCCGGGGATACCTCAAACCTTGGAAAAGCATTAGAGTTTCGTAACAGATTAACAGAATTAAGGATGGATATTCAAGAAACCAATAAGATGAGGGATAAGATTCAGAAACAATTAGCATCTGAACAGAAGACTATTGTTTCAGAAACCAAGGGTGCAAATCAGGCTCTATCAAATCTTCAGGCAAAGTTATCTGAAATGCAAACAGGGCTTCAGGAGCTTTATGCTAAAAAATATACTGATTCTCACCCATGGGTAGTCTCATTGAAGAAAAAGATAGATCAGGTAGGGTTACAGATTGAACAGGAAAAGAAAAAAGTGGTAGGTGGTGTAGAGACAACAGAAATAAATCCTGCATATCAGGAATTGCAGCAAAAACTTCAGGAAGCAGAGATGGCGGTTGAATCAATGGGTGCCAGAGAAAAGGAATTGATAAGACTATCTGATGAATCAGAATATAAAGCAAAGAGTGTCCCGGAGCAGGAACAGGAATTAGCAAAATTAACCAGAGATTCAGCCATAAATGAAAAGATTTATGGTATGCTTTTAGAAAAACTTGAGGCTGCTAACATCTCTCATCGTCTGGAGATAGCTGAACGCGGAACAAGGTTCAGGGTGGTTGACCCAGCCAGGGAACCCTCTGGACCAATTAAGCCTAAAAAGCAATTGATTGCCTTGATGGGGTTTATCGTTGGCATTATCTTAGGATGTGGTTCTGTATTCCTTGGCGAATATACGGATCATTCTTTTAGAAGTGTTGAAGACCTCGAAGGATTTTTGGGACAACCACTACTTGGCTCTACCTCAAAGATAGTTACTGTAACTGATGTAGCCAAACAAAAGAAAACACGAAGGCATCAATTCTTCCTTATAGCCTTATGTATAGTGCTTATTGGATTGTTAACCTTTATTGTGGTGTTTATGGTTAAGACATAGGTAGGGAATAGGCTATAGACTGTAGGGCACCTCTAAAAACTCACTGAAGCCGTGCTGGCTGCGTTGCAAAGTCGCTCAAAATGCTCATTTACCACATGTAAACTGCGCTTTTTCGCTTCTTTACGCCTTGCCATCATCGACTTGATTGAGTTTTTAGAGGTGCCCTGTAGGTAGTTAGGCTGTAGGTGCAGGGAAAGACTAATAAGCTACAGCCCAAACAACTGGAGGATATCAATGATCGTCAGCATTCATCAGCCAGATTATCTTCCATGGCTTGGTTTTTTTGATAAGATTTCACGGTGTGATGTTTTTGTGTTATTGGATAATGTTCAATTTAGCAAGAATTATTTTACTAACAGGAATAAGATTCGTACGGCTCAAGAATGGACATGGCTGACTGTTCCTGTATTAACTAAAGGAAAGGCAGACCAAAGGATAGATGAAGTAAAAATTAACAGCATTAACGAAAAAAGATGGGCAGAAAAACACTGGAAGAGTCTTGAGCAAAGCTACAAAAAGGCACCATTTTTTTCTGAACATGCTGATTTTTTTTATCAATTATACTCAAGACAATGGGATAGTCTGGCTGAATTAAATAAAACTATTATTTACTACCTTGTTGATGCGTTTGGCATTAAAACAAGGATTTGTGAAGTAGCAGAGATTGCAGCGGAAGGAAATTCGACAGAATTGCTTTCTAATATTTGCCAGTCATTAGTGGCAGATACTTATCTTTCAGGGGCGTTTGGAAAGGAATATCTTGAGGAAGGATTGTTTACTGATCATAAAATAAAGGTAGCTTATCAGGATTTTTTTCATCCAGAATATAAGCAGGTATTTTCACCCTTTATTCCCAATATGTCAGCCATCGATCTTCTTTTCAATTATGGCAAGGATAGCTTGCAAATACTACAGGGAGAAAAAAGGTGTGGATAAAAAAGAAACCTTTTATCAAAAAAAAGGTAAAAGAATAGTTGATATCATCGGATCAATAGCAGGATTGATTGTTTTTTCCGGATTTTTTGTCATCATCTGGCTGTTAGTCAAGATAACATCACCTGGTCCAGCTGTCTATAAACAGGTAAGGGTTGGAAAAGATGGAGAGTTTTTCACCCTTTACAAGTTCAGGTCAATGAGAAGAGATGCAGAGGTGTATTCTGGTCCACAGGAAACAACTATGAATGATGTCAGGATTACTTCCATAGGTAGAGTTATTAGAAGGACAGGATTAGATGAACTGCCTCAGTTTTTTAATGTTTTAATAGGGAATATGAGTATTGTTGGTCCTCGTCCGGAAAGGCCATATTTTGTAAACCAAAATGAGTGTTTTCAGGGAAAATGGTTAAGTGTCAAGCCAGGGCTTTTTGGGTTGGTTGAACTTAAATATGGATTTTCTGATGATTGTCCAGAGATTACACCTGAGGATAAGGTGCCATTGGATTTGGAGTATATTGATAAATATTCCTGCTGGATGGATGCAAGAATATTCTTTGCCGTTATCTATAAAATACTTTTTAAGAATTTCTATTTCTCCATGATGTTCTCAAAGGAAAAATGACGAGCTATGCAGATATTGGATGCAATTCTTAACATTTACAGTCAAGTCGTCTGAACAAACATACAGGCTGGAGCCAATCAAAAACGCAGCATCATTCCCATAGAACTCTTTTAATGTCTTGATGTTTTTAATATCAATTCCGCCGGCTGGAACAGGAAAAGCAGTTTTCAGTTTCCCCATTTTCTTTTTTAATGTATCCCCTATTTTCTGACAAATCTCTTCAGTAAATGGAAATCTACCGCCATAGTTTGGATAGATAACCATATCAGCCCCTGCCAGACGCATCAAATCACCCAATAGTAACTCATGCGAAATACCATGGAACAAATTGCCCATCAAGGCTGGATGTGCCATTATTGGCAAGCCAAGATTATCGGACAGATACCGCATAGTATCCAATCCAACAATCATGGGTGAAATGAGAAAACCTCCAACGCCCATTTCCTTGCCTCTTCTGGCATGATCTAATAGTTTTTCATGGGTATCGGTAATGTTTGGAAAATAAAGCACCCTTTTGCCTGTTTCTTCCTCTGCCTTGTTTATGGCAGAAAGGCAGCACTGCACCCTTTCCTTAAATGGACAAAAGCTATGGTCAACCAAACCATGGTCATCCTTGATAATATCGATGCCACCCAGAGCAAGTTTGTATGCCAACCCTGCCAATTCTTCTGGTGTTTTACCCATGGGTTTAAGGGCTGTGGCTAATAATGGACGATCTTCTACGGTGAGAAGTCGTCTGATACCTTCTATGCCAAAACCCGGACCAGAAAAATGGGACAAAAAAATATCGGAAAACTCAACGCCAACTATTTTTATGCCTGACTTAAGGGATATGTTTCCGTATAATACACTTAATAATTGTGGCAGCTGGTAGGCAGTGATTTCATCTGGATAGCTAATGGCAACGATGAAGGTATGATCTTCTGTCTGGCTTATCCCTTCTACCCTGCCAATGATATTTTCCTGTATCCATTTATCTTGAGCCAGCTGTTTTACTACCTCAACAGTCTGTTCAATGCAGATATCCTCAGCTATATCCTGTATGGTTTCTTTGGATGCCTCTATTTGATGGGTAACTAAAAGACGATTGGTATTTGCCATATGAATCCTGCCCAATTTATTTTCCCTTTAGATGAAGTACGCTGATAGAATTACCCCTGATATTTCCGGTGATGATTTCATTTATTCCATCATTATCAACATCAGCAATAGCCAGTCCACCAGGGCAATCTCCCGCATAATAGGCAGTAGGCTTGAGCAATTTACCATCCTTGTCCTGAAGGAATACAGAGATGTTTTTTGAATGGGTTGATACCAGATCCTGCCTGCCATCATTATTAACATCACCAATCCTTATGCCGCCATTACTTCCCTCAGTAGCCGTGTATGTACCTATTAAGCCTATAGAATTATCCTTGCGACCAAATATACTTATCGGTCCACCACCAGAGACAGCTAATTCATTTAAGCCATCGCCGTTTATATCACCAAGGCATACATTTGGCGGGTTGCCTGCTGGCACAGACAGGTTGCCAACCAGCACTATACTTCTATCTGGTTGTTGAATATAGAGTGAAATTGTATTGTCACTATAATTGACACAGGCAATATCATGCATCTCGTCACCATTAATATCACCAACACAAAGCCAGAAAGGGGTAGCACCAGCAGGGTAAAGGAGATGGGCAAAAATCTCTCCATTATTCAATCTCTGCATGGTCAGGCTATTTGCCTTCTGGAGTGAACCAAAAAGATATTGATAGGTTTCAGGACATTCCTTTAACCAGGTAAGGATGCTGATGCTTTGACCGCCTGAATTTGTAACAATAATATCATTACGGCCATCTGAGTTTATATCGCCAACCACCAGACCATAAGGACCTCGACCAGTGGAGTAAACATCTGTTTGAGTAAGTGTTCCACCCTCGTTTTGAGAAAAGACATAAATTTGATCTGCTGCTGCACAACCAACTACTACTTCATTTTTTCCATCGCTGTTCAAATCACCTATCCCTACACCAAATGGTCCCTGACCCACTGTATAAGTAGCTTGCGTGGCTAACGAGCCGTTCTTTTGCTGGAGAAACACACTGATATTGTTATCATAATAATTGGCAGAGACAACATCATTCAGCCCATCACCATTAACATCCCCTGCAGCAATAATCCCTGGTGAGCCGCCGGTATCATATGTTACTGGTTCGCTTAAAGAAAAAGAGGCTGTCCCAACAGAAGGGGAAGCAGATTTATGGGAAAACTGGCTGATAACAAATGGGGAAATATCATTGTTTTTATCTATCGTTGATAGATAAAATTTGTGATTGCCGGGACAGGAAACACGAATCTTAATGGGTGATTGTTTTGTCCAATTAAAATTTGGCTGATTATCGAGCTTGTAGTAATATCCTTTAGTGTCTGTACCCTGCCCCTTCCATGAGACATTAAAACAAGATAATTCATCTCCACCTGTAGGTATAATTTTTATCTCTGATGGCGGGGTAACCCCTGCATAACAAAGATTAGCTAAGAAAATAACTGGAACGACATATTTTGTAAGTTTCAAGACAATCCCTCCTATGTGTATTTTTTGGCATGGTTCAAAAATGGGAAATATCCACCCCCTAACCCCCGCCAGCGGGGGACATCACGGAGAAATGCGTGAACCATGCCTATATTTTAGCATAATATCTGAATAAATGTCAAGGATTTTTTAATGATAAGGCTGAAAAAGATGATTGACTATTATAACTGTTTAGAGTATAATGTCATTTGTAAATCACGGATCTCAAACGGGAGCATTTTCAGATGAAAATAATTGCACTCTTTATTGCTTGCCTGACTGTAAGTTGTTCAAGTCCCAAGATTCAAGGCATCAAATGTCCGGTTGTTGCTGATAATTATATCTGTGCCTATAAGACGGAGCAGGAGTCAAACCTTGGGGGGAAAACATATTTGCGGCTTAAGGGTATTGAGGATACAGCTGTCTTGAAATTCGATACTACACATCTTAAGGGTATGACTGTTGAGTCGGCAACCCTTTATCTTCATAAAAAAAAGCATGATTTGTTAAGGGTAGGGGTTTCAACCATTGCCTCTGATTGGGTTGAGGGGCATGGAAAGGGATATGCTGCAAAACAGGAGGCAAGCTGTTTTCAATATGCTGCTTATAAAAAGACCCCCTGGTCATATCCGGGGAGTGATTTTACAGATGTTATCTATGGACAGGGCAACAGCCTTTTTGCTTATGCTCAGCCAGAGCTGGCTGATGGCTGGTATGCTATCCCTATTCAGCCGGATATTGTCCATGCCTTGATCATTGGTGACCAATATGGTCTTGCCATTACCGATGAAAAGGGGCAAATACCTGTGGAAAAATCTGTTGATTCTAAGGAAAGTATATTTGCCCCGTTTCTTGTGGTTAAGGCAAAAAGAACGGATATTGTTCCCCCGTCTCCTGTATCAGCATTAACAGCAACTGCAATGGATGGAAAAATTTGTCTGACATGGAAGCCAACAGGTGATGATGGAATAGCAGGGAAGGCATTTGGGTATTCTGTCCGATACAGCTCACTTCCAATTATCTGGGATTCAGCCTGTCCGGTCAAACGATGGAAAATACCCCGAAAGCCAGAGCCAGGCAAGGAAAATATCGAGCTGATGATTGACAACTTAATCCCTTGCCAGAGATATTATTTTGCTGTACAGGCTTATGATGAGGCAGGCAATAAGGCAGCTATTGCCTATACAGACATTGTTATGCCTGAGAAAGAGCAGGAGATGGAGCTTCTGGAGGTTGAATTACCACAACCTGAAAGCGTGCCATTTGTTCCTGTCTTTGGTAATGGGGCAGCATCTATCTGGGCGGTGGGCGATCTGGAAAAGGTCAACCCTGTTACCGCAAATAGCCTTGAGGATGATAAATATACCATGCCACCTGTAGAGACTGCTAACTTGAGCAATCCTATTTGGGATGCCAGCCAAAAGGTAATTAACATTTATGGAGCAAGAAATGAGACGGTTGCCTTTCAGGTTGTTATTCAGGCTATGGAAAAAACGCTTAATAATGTGGTTGTACAGGCAGATAGTCTGGCCGGGAATGTGGGTATTATCCCTGCTGAAAAGAATATTGAGCTTTTTAAGCTCTGGTATGTGCCTGTAGAAGGTGTTTATTATCCTGATGCCTGCGTTCCTTTGAAGGGTAAATTTAATATCCCGGAAACTAATAATAAGGTACCTGAGCAAAAGAATCAGGCTGTCTGGGTTGATATTTATATCCCAAAGGAAACACAAGCCGGAATGTATGAAGGGGTATTGTCCATATCAAGTGATGAGATTAAAAAGCCTGTTGAGATTGGGATAAATCTTACGGTTTGGAATTTTAGTTTGCCAGATACACCAAGTTTTGTCAATGAACTCAATGCCTATGGTGGCATTCACAAGGGTATGGGGGTAAAACGGGGAAGTCAAGAGTATGAAAAGATTGAGCTTGGCTATCATCAATTGACTCACAAGCATCGAAGCACCTTGAATGTCCTGCCCTATGGACATGAAGGGAATATTAGTTCGTCGGATTATGTACCTTTGGTAGGGGCAGACCTGCGTGTCTGCCCTATTGACTGGACAGATTGGGACAAGAGGTTTGGTCTGTACCTTGATGGCTCTGCCTTTACAGAGGATTATGGGTATTATGGGCCGGGGACAGGTACACCAATTACACATTTTTATCTTCCATTCAATGAAAACTGGCCTGCTAAAATGATGGATGGCTATGGGGTAAAGATTCCAGAAACACAATATCCTGCCTGTGTTTACGAACATACTATCCGTGCTCCGTCCATTGAAAGGGCATTTTCCAAGGATTATAAAGAGTCGTTTGTAAGCATGGCTTCAGAGTATGCCAGACATTTTCAGGAAAAGGGATGGGATGCGACAAGGTTTCAATTCTACCTGAACAACAAGTATTATGCCAGGGAAAATGAAAAGGGTGCGGCATGGTGGCTTCTGGATGAGCCTGCCCACAGGGATGATTTTCTTGCTCTGGCATTCTTTGGCAAGCTATTCTGGGAAGGGGTGAAGCCATATCAAGGGGGCGTCTGCTTTGACTTTCGGGTTGATATTTCAAGGCCACAATATCAAAGAGGAATGCTTGATGGATTGGCAAGCCTTCAGGATGTCTCTTCCAAGGCATTCTTTATGAAAAACAGGCTTTGCATGGAGAGGAAACAAAAATTTGGTGAAAAATATTGGTTTTATGGGGGTGGTCCACAGATAGAGGAGACAAGTGCCAGCCTTATGGGGCTTTATTATCAGGCATATTTATTGGGTACGGATGGGGGATTGCCTTATTACACGAGCTTTTGTCGTCCAGATTGCTGGTCCAAGGGTGAATATCTGGCTATTGTTTATCCGGCAATTTTTGGTCCAGTAGCCGGGCTAAGGCTTAAGGTAGAACGGCGAGCGGTTCAGGATATTGAATACCTGACACTCTTAGCCACAAAAGAGGGCTGGAGCAGGGCTAAGGTTAATCAGGCAATATTAAAGAAGATACGGCTGAAGGGGGAAATATCCTCTAAAGATGCAGATGACCCTGGCAGAATAACCTTTTCTCATTTGAAACCAGATGATTTTAACAGGTTGCGGATTGCTATAGCTAAGACGATGATGGTGTGGGAGTAGAGCAGGAGGGCAACCGCAAGGGATTGCCCCTACAAGAGTAATGTACTCCAGATTATACTGGCAATTTCACCACAAATGTCGTCCCTTTCCCCTTCTCACTTGTAACCTTAATTTCCCCCTTATGTGCCTCGATAATGCGTTGGCAGATGGCTAAGCCCAGACCTGTGCTCTTGCCCTTTGTGGTAAAAAACGGGTCAAAAACTCGTTTCAGGTCTTGCTCTGGTATACCCTTGCCTATATTCTTGACGAGTATCTTGATAAAATTCCCTTCCTTGTCAGGACAGACACATAGGTCTGTCCCTACTGTCAATTTTTTTCGTTCAACTTCCGTCATCGCTTCAACCGCATTTTTGACCAGATTAGTCACCACCTGTCCAAGCTTGTCCGGGTCTACATTCAGGAGTGGCACATCAAGAGCAAAATCCTTCACTATTTCGATACCGTCCAATATCTCTTGAGGCAATTCATTAAGTGCGTCCTCAATAACCTTATGGACATCAACCATTTTTAGTGCCAGCACAGATGGTCTGGAAAAATTCAACAGATTATTAATGTAAGTGATTGCCCTTTCTGCGGCATTATCCATTTGAGAAATAGTTTTTTGAGCCTCATTATTTTCAGGTAGAATTCTTCCTAAGTAATAAAGCCCAAATTTGATCACTGCTAATGGATTTTTTATTTCATGGGCTGATTCTCCGGCAATCTTGGCTGCCATAGCCATGCGTTCGGCACAAATTAAGGCATCTCTTTTTTCTCGAATCTCTTTTGTCTGTCTCTTTAGTCTATCCGAATAATACCCGATGACTATAGCTATCCCATAGAAGAAGATAATCTTAGAGACTACTGCTGCAATGACATAACTCTTGCTATGATATAGAACCGTTCCTATACCCATAAGAGGGACAGGGGGAAGAATGTTGAGATATTCAAGGCTGATCAAGAGGCTAAAGAGAATACTGGCAACAGTAGTAATGATAACCCCTGCCCTTAAGGAGATGATGATGCTGGCACCAATAATAACGATTAAGTAATTGAGTGGAAAAATAACACCAGCCAATCCACCATTCAGGTGTATTGCCCAGGTCATAAGCAAAAGGTCTATGGTAAGCGAAAAATAGGCAACAGGATAGAGATACATTCCCTTCCTTATCAAGATAAAATAGATAAGGTTGAGGCTGTATATAATCAAGTTTATGTAAAGAAAACCTAATGTTGGAGGGGTATTGCCTTTAGTTATTTGAAAATAGGCGACTATACCTGCTAAACTGTAGAGGATTAATCTGCCAATGATTATCCATTCCATCTTTTTGGCAAATTCTTCTTTCTCTTCTATGGTCTCTTTAGTCTTCATTTATAAGCAAACCTCTTATTTTGCCAATGTATTGCCGATAAATTGCCGATAAATTGCCGATAAAACATATGACCTTCCACGATTAGAAGAATCTGCTATAATCAGCCATTTGTCATCTGTCCATTTCTTCAAGAGTATTCTGACCATACGCGTTGAAAGCCCAAGGGCGACTGCCACATCCTGAGTTGTAATTTTATCTTTCAGCGAAATACATTTGGGAGTGCATTACCTTGGTAATGCAGTGCAGCCAAGACTACTGCTATTTCCTTATGTCAAAAGTGGACATGGTTCAAATCAGGGGAACAAACTAAATGGACAAGTGGATGGCTGCATTTCTCTAATTCCCCCTTAAAAAAGGGGGTTAGGGGGTTGTTCTTCCTCTGTGTCTTTGCAACCCTGTGATGAACAGTTTTGAACCATGCCCAAAAGTGTAATATATGCAAGCCAATAAAATAGTTGACATTTAATTTGCCACAAAGGCACTAAGTCTCAAAGGGACACGAAGTATTAACTTATCCTTTGTGTTTCTTCGTGTCTTTGTGTCTTGGTGGCATATGTCAAGTTAATTATTGGCTTGCATATATTTCTTCGGATATTTTGCTCAATCTTGCCCTTGCAAGATGGCTCCTTACCCTTTTTAGCCATTCCAACACAAACTCCTTATCTTTCATAAACCACTCTCCCAAATCTTGCAATCTCACTGTGAATGAGGAACCATTTATCCTTCAATT
>JAZDHC010000048.1:0-9007 GCA_043806395.1 Candidatus Desantisiibacteriota bacterium
TATTTGTTTGCCCTCTGTATTACCACATAAAGACATACTTGTAGTCACCAGAAAAAAGCTGGCAAAACAGCGGAAACATCTTGAAAAACAATAGGTTATGACGAATTTTTGCTTGCTCGTTGGGGTGAACTTCCGTTATAACATAGATAGGATAAGTTGTCAAGCTAAAATTAAGTATTGTGTCCCCTAAATTTCTACCCCAGGTAATGCTAAAGGCATTGGTATGCCCTTTTTCTGCATAACACGTAACTACTCACCACAGAGGCACAGAGAAAGAAAAAGAATCACAGATTCAGACTAAAATTATCCGCAGATTACGCAGATTACGCAGATTAAGATTTTTTTGGTTGTTGTCTTTCTTTTATTAAAATATCTGCGTAATCTGCGTAATCTGCGGATTAATTCTTCTCTGCTTCTTTGTGGTAAATTCCACTCGCTGAGTAGTTACCATAACACTATCCATTCTCATTCATCTTTATGATATCCCCTCTATATCCTCAAAAGCCAAAATCTTATTTTTGCTTCCTTTAACGATTTTTTGGATAATTTTAATCTTGAAACTGACAACTTGCTAATTTTAGGTTAATACTCAAAATCACAAGCAAGAATCGTGCCGAACAGTATTGGTTGCGTCCCCTTTTTCCCCCAGTGTTGGATTTAGATGCGTTTGCCATAGATTGACAATATTTAAGAATTTTTGCAATAGAAATGCAAATTTGTCTTGACAAATAGACAAGCATTATGCTATCATAACACATATAATGAATAAAATTTATATACCTCGTAATATCGAAAATACCCTGAAAGAGTTTGTCAGAGAATTTCCTGCGGTTGCCCTGAGCGGACCTCGTCAAGCAGGTAAATCTACTTTACTTTCCAAACTCTTTGGAGATACACATAACATCATCTCTTTTGATGACCCTCTCACACGAGAAAGGGCTTTATCTGACCCATATCTTTTCTTAGAAACCGCTGGCACCAGAGTAATATTTGATGAAATCCAATATGTGCCTGAAATCCTTCCTTACATAAAAATACTTATTGATAAAGATAGAAATAACCGTGGTAGATTCATTATGACCGGCTCATCTCAATTTAATTTGATGAAAAATTTAACAGAAACATTGGCAGGTCGAATTGGTATTTTAACCTTATTACCGTTTGCCGAGAGTGAAAAAGAAACCATCTCTGAGCTAAGAGATAAGCTAACAACAACCAAAGACCAGTTCATTAATTCATCCATTAGAGGTTCTTTCCCGGAGATAAGTCTACATCCTGAAATAAATGCTAATCATTGGTATGCCAATTATCTTTCTACATATTTAGAGCGTGATATTCGCTCTCTTTATAACATAGGTAGCCTGAGAGAGTTTCAGAGATTTTTGCAAGTTTTAGCAAGTCGTTGTTCGCAGATATTAAATTTAAGTAGTTTAGCAAATGACTTAGGGGTAGCAGTAAATACTATCAAAAAATGGGTCTCTGTATTAGAGGCAAGTCAAATAATATACATCCTTCCACCTTATTTCCAAAATTTTGGCAAGAGACTTACCAAGAGCCCAAAGGTCTATTTCTTAGATTGCGGTCTTGTCTGTTATCTCGTAGGATTAAAGGAGGAGGAGCATTTATTAAAAGGACCTATGGCAGGGGCTCTATTTGAAAATTATTGCATTCAGGAGACAGTTAAATCATTCTTTAATCAAGGACTAAGACCAAATATATTTTACCTGAGAACACATAATGGACTGGAGATAGACTTGCTGATAGAAAAAGATAACCTTCTATACCCCTTTGAGATTAAGATGACAAAAACACTTACCATGAAGATGGCAACATCAATTGAAAGATTCAAAAGACTATTTTCTAACCTGAGTATTAAAGAAGGTAAGATAATATCGTTTAACGAGGAAGAGATACCCTTGTCAAGGGATGTCTGTTCCCAGAGTATGAATAGTTACCTGAAATGGCTGCAAGGGCTATAAAAGGCAAAAGGGTATAATGAGACTAAAAGGGGACGCAACCTTTTCCCTATTTACAAAAAATAGCCACGGCTGAAAAAATCAACCGTGGCTATTAATTTACTATAAACCCCGCCACTGCCGTGTGTCATGAGATCTTGAACCCTATGCACAAAGTGGGAACTCTCTTGAGATGTTTCTATGTTTCTTTGTCATATAGACAAAAGGCACTCCACATTCAAAGTTTTTAGAGCTCCCGTTAAATAGGTACTGAAACAAAATAACATCATGCATCACGCACGCAGCAGGGTAAATATTCTTCCTATCTATCCATAGAATACCACATAACTACCAAAATGTCAACACATTTTTTACTAAAAATTCAAGTGGTATTTTAAGTCAACTACCCTGTGCCGATTATAATCCTTGCCAGAATCCCCTCAAGCTCCTGATAAAACAATGAGGTATCCAACAACTCTATTATCGGTTTCCCCTGAAGGTCATAATTTCCCACCAATGGCTCTACAGGAAGGATACCGGCTAACTCAAGCCCTACTTTTTTTAATTCTCCTCTCCATTCATCTGGCAGCTCACCATTATATCGGTTGATAATCAGAAAACATTGCCCCACCTTGTTCTCAAGCTCTTCAACCAGCTCTTTTATTCGAATAGCTGTAGTAAATCCCCTGACAGATGGGTCAGAGATAATCATCAGCACATCTACGGCTCTGTTCGTTTGCCTGCTAATATGTTCAAGCCCGGCTTCATTATCAATAACCACCCAGGGATAGCTTATTGAAAGCCTTGAAAGGCACTCACGAAGGGCATTATTTGCCGCACAATAACACCCTTTACCCTCTGGCCTGCCCATGGATATAAGATCAATCTTATCACCTTCAACCAATGCCATATTTATTTGATAATCAAGAAAGTCATGCAGGCTCATACCAGAGGGTCTCTCTGTTTTTCCACCCTCCCTGATGCTGCCAATAGTTTTTTCCACCTTCATATCAAGCAGCATATTAAGGTTTGTATTCGGGTCACAATCTACTGCAAGGATGGGTGACATCCCCTGTTCGCGAAGGTACCTGATGATTAAGGCAGCAATGGTTGTCTTGCCAACGCCACCCTTGCCTGCAACAGCAATAACCTTACCCATTACAGAGTTACCATCGATGCTGAGGTAATCTCTGGAAGTAATCGTATCTTGCTCAAGGTATCCTCAGAGATAGCATCATCAAGATTCCAGACAGAGAGTGCCCCGCCGCCAACCCCAATTCTGGAAAGTTGCATCCAGCCAATGTTTACCATTTCCTGTCCAATAATTGTGCCAACCTTACCAATAATACCTGGTTGATCGGTCTGATTTAATATCAATAGATGTCCTGATGGCACAGCCTCAATATCAAACCCATTTATCTTGAGAATCCTTTGATCTCCAGTCTTAAGTGTTGTCCCAGAAACTGTTTGAGAGCTTGCAGCAGATGTAACAGATACTGTAATCAGATTCACAAAATCTTCTATTGCTTCAGTTTTGCTTTCAACTACCTTGATCCCTCGTTCTTTGGCTACAAGCAAGGCATTTACATAATTAATCGTTGAATCGTGCATGGCATTAGATAATAACCCTTTCACTATTGCCACTGTCAATGGTGTAATATTATATTTGGCAATCTCTCCCATATATTCTATGCGGATATTGAATAGACCACCCTCTATTAACTGTCCTACCAAAGACCCTAATTTTTCTGCTATTCCAATATATGGACCAAGAATAGCTACTACCCCTGTCTCGACTTGCGGGATATTAACCGCATTTTTTACTGGCTTACCCTGCAGGGCATCAATTACCTGACAGGCAATATCAATCCCTACATTTATCTGTGCCTCGCTGGTTGATGCACCAAGATGTGGTACGATTACGCAATTATCCATCTTAAGCAATGGGTTTGCCATATCAGGCGGTTCTTTTTCAAGTACATCTAAGGCAGCACTCCCAACCTTGCCTGATTTCAATGCCTCACAAAGGGCTGTCTCATCGACAATACCACCACGGGCACAGTTAATTATCATCACCCCATCATTCATTTGCTCAAATTCTTTTTTGCTGAGAAGTCCCTGTGTTTTTGGCGAGAGTGGGGTATGAATGGTAATCGCATCTGCCTCCCTATAAAGTTCTGGCAGGTCAACAATCCGTATCTCTAATTTTTGAGCTGCTTCCTCAGATATGAATGGATCAAAAGCAATTATATTCATGCCAAAGGCTTGTGCTCGTTTTGCTACCTGAGTACCAATCCTGCCCATACCAATAATGCCCAGCGTTTTGCCAAATAATTCCCGTCCAACAAATTTTTTTCTGTCCCATTTGCCATTTTGCAATGAGGCATAAGATTGCGGAATCTTTCTTGCCATGGATAAAAGCATGGCCATGGTATGTTCTGCTGTGGATATGGTATTCCCATCCGGGGTATTCATCACAATAATCCCTTTTTTTGTTGCCGCCTCAATATCAACATTATCTAATCCAACCCCAGCCCGACCAATAACCTTACATTTTGTTGCTGCATTAATCACATCAGCTGTCACCTTTGTCTCAGACCTGACAATTAATCCCTCATATTCACCAATACAAGCAATCAATTCCTCTTTTGACATCCCAGCTTTAAGGTCATATTCTATCCCCTCTGCCTCATCTAATACTGCTAACCCTTCTTTTGATAATGGATCACTTACTAATATTTTTACCATAATTTACATGCCTCCTTTTATTAATTGCCTTTTATTTTAGCATAGATTATGGATATTGTCAATTAAAAAATGCACTGTACTACTGCAAAGAAAAGGTGTTGACATAAATAGAGATAAATGGTATAATACTAATAAATGTGAACGGCATTGGAGCCAAACCGTTACCCATGGAGAGTAAGAATGCAATCAGAACCACAAGAGGTGTCACGGGTAAAATGTTTACAGGACATCCTTTTACAGAAAGGCATGGATGCTTTTTTGATAACAGATATAGTTAATGTTCGATACTTGAGTGGTTTTACCGGCTCAAGTGGTGAGATTATTTTAACACCGCTTGCTGCATATTTTATAACTGATGGTAGATACATTCAACAGGCAGAAGAGGAAATTACAGGGCAGACACATAGGTCTGCCCCTACATTTGAATTAATAAGAAGCAAGGAACCACTCTCGGAAACCTTAAATAATTTTTTTGTTAACAAATATAATATCCGTAGGCTTGGCATTGAGGCAGAGAATTTAACCTATCATCAGTATCAGGTGTTGAGCGAAAAGCTGGATTTTTTGCAATTGGTACCAACAGAGAAGATGATTCTTGAACTACGCCGTATAAAATCCGATGATGAGATTCAGAAAATAAGGATGGCTTGCAAGATTGCTCATCAGGTATTCAATGAACTTTTGCCAATGATAAAGCCAGGGATTTCAGAGATTGATCTGTTGTGTGAACTTGAATATAAAATTAAAAAAAATGGGGGACAGGTAGCATTTGAACCAATTATTGCCTCTGGTGTTCGTTCCAGTCTGCCTCATGCCAGGGCATCAAGCAGGGTTATTCAAGCTCAAGAACCTGTTCTCATTGACTGGGGGGTTGGTTATGAAGGGTATAATTGTGATATAACCCGGATGATAGTTCCAGATGATGTATCTTGCAAATTTCAGGAGATGTATCATGCAGTAAAAGAAACTCAGGTTCGGGTCATTAAGATGCTTAAACCCGGGATAAAATTTGATGAGATAAATGAGGCAGGTAAAAACATCCTCACACAATTTGGATATGGGGATTTCTGGTCGCATAAGATTGGGCATGGTATAGGATTAGAGGTGCATGAGGGGCTTGGAGGTAATGGTGAGGCAGTACTAATGTCTGGAATGGTTATGACCATAGAACCAGGGGCATATATTCCCCAGATGGGTGGTGCCAGGGTTGAAGATACGGTGTTGATTACGGATGATGGTTGTGAAGTGTTGACTGTAGGGATAAGGAAGGTGTGATGGAATTAAATGAAAACTGCAAGGAGGGTAATTAATATGCAAATGGATCATGAGCTGCAAAATGCCATAATGAATATGACAAGTAATATAGATTCAGCAAAACAAGCTGTGGAGATAGCCAAAGCATTTCTGGAAGAGGCAAAACTTACATTCTATTCTATCACAAAAACAATATTGCAAGAAGATAAATGGATTGTTGGGGGTAGAACATTTGGTCTTCACTTTGTGGTAAAGGTGGATAAAAATACTGGAGAGGTTTCTGAATATACATCAGAAGAACCTACATCCCCTATTTCTATGACCTCTTCCATAGTTTCTCCATTGCTTTCAACTGGAGGGTAATAGGATTTACATGGGAAGAGTAGAAGAATATGTTTCATTATCACAATCATACTTAAATGATGCTGATGTGATGTTAAAAAAAACAGGACTATAGCAAGGCAGGGGAAATGTTATGGGGTGCAATAGCCACACTTATTAAGGCAATTGGAACAATGTATGGCAAGCCCGTAAGAACACATGGAGAATTGATTAAAGCAGCTAAAGAGATTGCCGAATTAATGCAGGATCAAGAGCTTAAGAAGGCTATTGTTAAAGATGCTTCAGCATTACATTCAAATTATTATGAGGATTTTATAGATATAGATGATTTTCCTGAATATTGGTATACAGTTACAGAGGCTTATTCCAAGCTGATGGAGTTTTTATTTACAAATTACACAATAGGAGGCTATGATGATTACTGCTAATGATGTTCGTCCAGGGATGATTGTGGAGATGGATAATGGGTTGTATACCTGTACAGATTTCCAACATGTAAAGCCAGGAAAGGGAGGGGCATTTGTCAAGGCTAAGTTTAAGAATTTTTACACTGGATCGATTGCTGACAAGACCCTTCGTCCGGAGGAGAAATTCCATCTGGTCAAAATTTTCAAGAAAAATGTGAGTTTTCTCTATCAAGCTCAGGATAACTATGTGTTTATGGATAGTGATTCATATGAGCAGGTAGAGGTTTCACGGGATAAGGTTGCCTCTGCTAAAGGATTCTTGAAAGAAAATGATGCCGTTTGCCTTTTGGTCAGGGATGATACAGGTGAGGTAATGGGGGTAGAACTGCCTACAGCCGTGAATCTAACGGTTACTGAGACTGACCCTGGATTCAAAGGGAATACAGTCTCCGGGGCACTAAAACCAGCTATCATGGAAACAGGGTTAAGCATTCTGGTGCCACTCTTTATAAATGTGGGTGATGTTCTCCGCGTTGATACTCGCACCAGTGAATATATTGAGAGGGCATAGATTATGGATATTCGTCAAAGGGTTGAACATCTTGTAGATATTATGAATGAGTATGATTTGGGCGAGCTTGAGATTGAGGATGATAATTTTAAGGTAAAGATTTGTCGCTCTCCTGCAGGGATGGACATGACTTCTCAGGAAGAGGATGATAATGCCTCCTCAGACTCAGAATTACATCCTGAGCCTACAACCATGGAGATTTGTTCACCATTGGTTGGAATATTCCATCTCTATTCAGAGGGGAAAAAGATACCCTTTGTTAAGGCAGGCTCAACTGTTCAACCATCTCAAGTACTGGGACGGGTTAGAGTTATGGATATAGATAATGAGATTCGGGCACAGATAGCCGGGGTGATTACAGAGATATTGGTAAAGGATGGACAACCTGTAGAATATGATCAGCCATTGTTTTTGATTGAACCTGCGTAGATATTTATCGAGTATTAAATTATACTCGCTGAGTTCACAAATTGCGATTTTTATATTTGGGCACCTCTAAAAACTCAATCAAGTCGATGATGGCAAGGCGTAAAGAAGCGAAAAAGCGCAGTTTACATGTGGTAAATGAGCATTTTGAGCGACTTTACAACGCAGCCAGCGCGGCTTCAGTGGGTTTTTAGAGGTGCCCATTTGACGATGTCATCTCGAAGGAGTACTCGACTGAGAGATCTTTATGGTGTGAAGGCAGGGAAAGATTTCTCACAGTAGTTCGAAATGGCAGAGAGGGATTGCAAATAAATGGGAGATATTTTAGTTTAATCGAAGTAAAAAAATCGCAGATTATGAGCTTGAGCAGTATAACATTCAAACATATACGCACTTAATGAGAGGGAATTTATGCCTGTTGTATTACGAATTAAGGGCTACCGCTTCTGGTTTTACGAAGCAGACCTCAATGAACCACCTCATGTTCATGTTGGAAAAGAGGACAAGGAAGCAAAGTATTGGATGATTCCCATTGGATTAGTAAAGTCAAGAGGATTCAGAGATCATGAACTGAACGAGATTAAAAGGATTTTAGTAGAATATAGAGAGAATATATTGGAATCATGGCGAAAGGAGCAGGAGAAATATGGTAACCGCTATTGTTAGAATTAAGACACACGAATATTATACCCCTATCGTACCTATTGTTATTCCTGAACTTGATGAAGTCAGAAAGTTTGCGGCAAGGTTACACGATGAGAGAAAACCTTGGAAAGGGAAAGCCTTTGGTTGGACAACAGAATATAATCCTGAACGATTAGAGTCTCCTCTTGATTCCATGATGAATTTTACGCCTGCTGATTTCTGTATTGGAGAGAGTGATATCTGGTTCTTTTCGCTCATGTGGGAACACGGTCGTAACGCTGAACCTGTAGAATTTCTTGACGACAAAAGCATTCTGGCAGATTATTGTCAGCCTGTCAGCTAATTATAGTTGAAAAAGGTTGCATGTTATGCTATACTCTTCGTGGAATTACAACACAAGGAGGAAAGCATGGCATACAAACATATAACCGAGGAGGAGCGAAGGTGTATTTACAGATGGAAGCAAGAGAAGCATAAGAATTGTAAGATTGCGAAACTTCTGGAGAAAGAGTAGTGTTGCGTCAACTTTGACATGTCGCAACAAATATTCTGGATTCCTGCTGGAGTTTACCCTCGTGAAAACGGGGGCAGGAATGACAACAATCACCGAGTTGTCATTCCTGCGCAGGCAGGAATCTATCTTTATTTATCCGACACTT
>JAZDHC010000049.1:0-2491 GCA_043806395.1 Candidatus Desantisiibacteriota bacterium
TTTGTGAAGTTAAACAGTATATGTTTCTTTTTTCCCTTTTTCCAGCTTTTTCCATTTTCCCTTTAATCTCTTCCCTTTCCCTTTTACCTTGCTTACACCCTTTGAATAGTTGGCTGATTTAAAATGTGTTTGAAATAACAATAGCTGAGTAGTTACAGATTTCTCACAGTAATTCGGGATGACATATGACCCTATTACCTTCCTGCCATCCCCCCTTCTACCACATCAATCAGCAATTCCCCTTTTGCCAGCAGATAGGTCTTGCACCCAGCCTTTCCCCCTGCCTCTATATCCTTTAATTCATCCCCAATCATCCATGAATTTTCTATGTCTATGTCAAAATCCATTAATGCCTGCTTAAACAACCCATCCTTAGGCTTTCGGCAATTACATCCATTGTCCGGGGAATGGGGACAGTAATAAATGGCATCTATGGTTACACCCTCTTTTTTCAGGTCAGCAAGCATTTGTTCATGCACCATGGCTAACTCATCCTCTGACATTATTCCCCTGCCAATACCGGATTGATTGGTAATGATGATAACCAGCATATCTTTTTGTTTAATCTTTCTTATAGCATCTATTACCCCTGGAAGAAATTCAAACTCGGTATAGGATTTTACATAATCACCTTCTAATTTCTTATTAATCACCCCATCCCTGTCCAAGAATACAACTTTTTGTGGCTGGGTTTGTTTTGATTCTTGCCTGTCCATAGTTGTTTTCATTATATGTCGCATATTTACTCCTTATTGTGCTTTTTCAATAGCCATTGTGTTCTCGTTTCTCGCGATACATATTTGCGTCTGCTTTAGTAAACAGGCTTGACAAGGGCATCCACTGCTCAGCAGTACTCATGCCAAACGAGATGTGGATGGACATTTCGGTGTGGGAGGCATTATTTTTCTCAATAATCTGTCGTACCCGTTGCAAAGAATTTTCTACAACGGTTGCATTAGTATTGGGCAGGAGCACGGCGAACTCATCCCCGCCGAGGCGTGCGATTATGTCATCAGCACGGAAAGCGGCAGTCAGCACCTGTGCAACGCGTTTAAGCATGGCATCTCCGGCGGCATGTCCGTGATGATCGTTTATCTCCTTAAGACGATCTACATCTGCGACCACGATGCTGATAGGGAAAGCCCGTCCGCGTTCAAACCGTGCCATCTCTTCTATAAAAAAGCCGCAATTATACAAACCGGTCAATGCATCATGTGTGCTCAGGCATCTCAGTTGTTCTTCAGTGTGCTTGTGCTCGGTAATATCCATTACCACAATGCGACATGTTTCTCGTTGCTCATCCTCTATGGTGGCTTCAATACGCACCCAGAGCAGATCTGTCCCGTCTTTCAGGAGAAAGACTTCACATGCCTCTTTGTTCTCGATAATAAATACCTTATCAAGGAAGGCATTAAAGGTTGTCCGTGACTGGTTGGAAACAAATATTCCGAATCGTCGGTTGATCAGTCTGCTGCGTTCTATACCCAGCAGGGTTGCCCCGGACAGATTGACCTGACAAATTGTGCCGTTACGCGACAGGGTAAAGTAGCCGATGGGGGCAAAGTCGTACAGATTGCTGTATTGATGAAGAAGCGATTCCGTCTTATCGCGTTCATCGTGCGACCGCGCCAGTTCTTCGTTCTGCATCTCTACTTCAATTTGATATACTTCCAATTCGTGGACAAGGTGTTTGGTGTCAACATTCATAGTCAAAGACCCATCTTTCTTTTTACGCTTGTTCAATTTCGCTTCTGCCTGATGACGCAATTTGGTGGTATTGGGTGGGATAGTAGTTTTCTTTTCCATGGCATAATCCTCCATTGTTTCTGATCCAAAATCTATCGACCTGTGCAATTAAGATTATATCCGCAGATTACGCAGATTACGCAGATGAATATAGAGAAAACAGAACGAAAAGGAAGTGGCAATATCTCTCTACTCTTTTCATTAATCTGTACAATCTGCGTAATCTGCGTAATCTGCGGATAAATTCTCCTCCATGAAATCTGTGGACTTAATTTCTTGTTTCTAGTGTAGTGTCAACTTTCAAGTGTCGGATAAATAAAGATAGATTCCTGCCTGCGCAGGAATGACAACTCGGTGATTGTTGTCATTCCTGCGAAAGCAGGAATCCAGAATATTTGTTGCGACATGTCAAAGTTGACGCGACAGTAGTACCTTCAATCCATTTGAACCGTTGATTTTGTTTTTATTTTCGCAAGCAGACATACCTCTCCCATAGCGTAATCTCCTTGTCTTATTTTTACGCAAGGTGCCAGATACTTGAAGGCATGTACTCCAGAACCAACCGATTTGCTGTGAACAACCCAAGCCTTTGTCCATGTTTGTGCAGAAACAGCACCAAATAGTTTGGTCTTTTTCAATTCATCCCGAAATTTTGCCCGGAAGATGATTGAAAGAGCCTTGACCGGCATAAGGAAATTGCCTCTTGCAGAAAGCCATTGAGTCCCATCAGGAGAAAGACCACCAG
>JAZDHC010000050.1:0-12811 GCA_043806395.1 Candidatus Desantisiibacteriota bacterium
AAAGGCACAAAGGCACGAAGGAATACACAAAGGAAGATATTCTTAGTGTTTTCTTAGTGTCTTGGTGTCTTAGTGGCAAATCTCTATCTTACACATTTAGTAGTGGCATTGCGAGTTCCACACTTTATTGAGCAATTACGGTAGATGCGTTAAAACAGATAGAGGTTAATCTGGACTTTGTCCATCTTATGTTTTGAACAGAGGAGATGATGATGAGATGTAACTACTCACCATGGAGACATAGAGAACACGGAGAATGGAGGGATACCCCCTAACTCCATAAATAATTATGCCCTCTGTTCCTTAAACAATATCAAATCCCCTATCTCTACCTTGCCTACATGTGCCCTGCCTGCAGGCAGTTCAAGTACATATTTGGCTAATCGTTGTGAGGTGTATGCTTTCCACGACGCAGGTTTGAGCAGATTAAATGGAGAAACATTCTCGGCAATGTCTACAACTTTGAAACTCGAATCAAGCCATATTATATCAAGGGCTATATTGACAAAAAGCATGTGAACAGAGACCCTTGTTCCTGTTGGATGTGGATATTCCATCAGAAGAGGGTCAGGTGATTTTGCAAACATCAGTCCTTTTGCCCTCTTTAAGAAGTTGCGGGCAATACTTATTCTGGCAGATAGCAAAACATCCTTGGTGATGTTATGCCCCACAACCAAATCAAGATATTCTACAGCCATTACTGATTCCTTGATCATTGCAGCATAACTTTCACCACGCCACAAAAGTTCATAAATCCCAACCTTTGTTTCATCGTTTCCTAATAATCTCTTTGACCCAAAATATCGAAACTTAATTGGAGTATCCTTTCCTTTCATTATCTTAGAAGTGTTTTCTCCAGTCAAAATTTGTCCGGCAATGGCTATTTGTCCAATCTTAACAGCTAATTTCATCTCAATACTTGTAAAGGAAGTTTGTGGCTCAGGATTGCCTGAAACTATTCCAATCCGCATATAAAGCTTTCGGCTTGGCTGTCTGAGGTTATATTCATCTATTGCCGCCTGCACCTTGATGGCTGTATCAATTGCATGCTCAGGTTCTTCAAACAAGACAACAAATGTTCCACCAGTAAATTTAAGTATCTTTCCACAGCCATCACTTACTGTAGGTCTGACAATGTTATTATAAAACTGTAGCCCGGTTAATCCCCTTGTTTCGCCAATCTGTTTGATTAATTCTATTGATCGTATCAGGCTCATAAAAACTATTGTCGTCTTGCCTGCGGACAGGGTTTCAGGCAGAGCCTCTTGTGTCAATGCTTCCTTTTTCGTTGGAATAACATTCACAAGCATGTCCTCTTGTATTTGAGGAAAAGAGATCCTGATATTTTCCCTTTCCCTTCGTTCTATCTCAATAATAGCTTCAAAGGCAGCATTGTAAACGGCTGGAGATTCATCTGTAAGTAATTTCTCAAGATAAGGGATAACCTCACGATCACACACCTTTCCAAGTGCCCTGGCAGATTTTTCTCGCCGTATCCAATCCTCATCCTTGAGCCTTTCTATGAAGATATCAACTGCTTTATTCTTACCTGTATCGGATAGATAATCCATTGCCATTTTATCTGACATGGATGCCTGTTTGCGAACCGCACGGCCGGCTATTCTGGCAAGCCCATAAAGTGCCTCCCTTTGATTATACCAGTATCTGTCGTTCAGCATCTCCCTTAATAACCCTATTACCTTATCTTCAATTGTCTCCTCTACATCCCCGCTGGCTACACATTCAGCAGCTAAGAATAGCGGATTACGATACTTATAGGGCATACTCAGTATCTCATTAACTAACTTAGAGGTATCGGCTACATCCATTAACCCTGCTAAATATACAAGCACATCCTCCCACCGAGGATGATTGTAGATAGAAGATAAATCTACAGATGCAGAAAATAGTTGTTTTAGCCTCTCTGCAGCAAAATACTCCCTGAATGACTGATAAAAGAATTTTACCTCATTTTTCTGAACCCTGACAATACCAAGCTGAGTGCATAGATGAAGTATTTCTTCCGGCGGATTGTCCTTATATCCACTATTATCAGCAATATTCTTAAACAGGCTGATAACCTCTTGTTTATCTAAGACAGTAGCATTATGCATTTGAAGTGTAAATCCTATTATGGACAGCCCTTGTGCAATTATCTTTTTATCTGCTTCAACAAGCTTGCCCATCTTTTCAAAGAGGTCATAGAGGCAATTAATATATGCAGAGTAAACATCTGTCTTGTTTTTTGGTATCTTTTTATAACGGATAAAGGTTACCATCATGAGCAGTAGCAGCAGCGGGCTTTCAGCAATTTCTTTCAGGCTGGGATCCCCCATGATAGTATCAAAGACCATATCTCTTTTTTCTGCATCCTTAATATAATGGCTAAGATATTCCCTTATATCTTCCTTGGTTAATTCTAATAATTCTATAACCTTATAATTTGCAGGGAAACTGGTGTAACAAACCCCTTTACGGCAGCTCAGGATATAGCTGTTTTTGGGGAATTGACTGATAAATTTCTGAATAGATTCCACAGGGTTAAAACCTTCATAGGGGCAAAGAAGGTCAAGCCCATCAATCAAAATTAGAAACATGTTTTGTTCAAATAACACCTTTAACTGATCATGGGTTAAGGAAAGCTTTCTATTATTTAACTCATCAAGGAGGTAGTCTGTAAATTTTCCAGAACGAAACCCACCCATATCCAGAAAGATAGGGATTAAGGCAGTAGGAGTATCCTGCTCACTATCGTTAAGTTCCTGAAGACATTTTGTTGCATATAAACCTGCTAAATATCTCAGGGATGTGGTTTTACCTGAGCCAGACTCACCTATTAAGATAAGGGGTAATACCTCTGTCTGCAAATTGCATCCTGCCTGTCCCTTCCCTACCATGCCCTGTATTGTCTGCCTCTTTTTTATCCATGCAAGCCCTTCTGGTAAAGGGGCACCGTCTTCAATTAACCCCTTTGTCTCCTCTAATATCATCTGCCGTAGACAGGGGATAACAGGCAAATCCTCAGCACTTTCAGTAATATGAAGGGACACATAAAGTGTTCCCCATTTACCTATTTCACTATCAGCTAATAGATTGTTTAAGTATGGTTTGAAGTCCAATGTATCCTCCTCATGTATTTATCGGTATTTTATGAAATTAGCTTGATTTTTCATTTTCTATCTCTCAAAATATAGTTGATTTAACTTTTCTAATAGTGCCACTGTTTGTTGGGATTCACAATTTGACGGCAAAATGTTTGATTCTTCTTTTATATGGACATGATGTGGAAAATTTTTTATTTCTGGGTGATGATTGGCATTGTCCCATCGCATAATAAGTTTCCCTGTTGAATCCTGCCAATGAAATGTATATTCCTGAGTAATTATTCTCTTGTTATATCTGCAGTATTCCGAGAGTTCTATTATGTCTCCATTAATCAACCTTCCACGAATTTTTATATAACCATCTGTAATTATAATCCGTTCATTTCTTACCTGAAAACTTTCAATAAATTCAGATTCCATTAATTTTAACTTTATCTTATCAAAATATTCTTGAATTTCCCTCATTTATTGTACTCCAAGCAAGTCTAATCTTTTTTTTGCCCTTAAAAACATTTGATACAAAGCTGACCATTCAAAAAAATCTGCATCATCCCCCATTTCTCCAGACTCCCATTTCTTAAAAAATGTAGAACTGTCCATCTTAAATCTGTTCTCTATTTTTTGCAAATCATTGTTTAATAGCATAACATCTTTTTGGGTTTTATTAATTTCATAATCTACAATTTTATTAATAGCTGTAGCTAAAAAAGTATCCTCCAATTCATTTTGATATATCTTTTCTAAGGCACCAAGTTGAAAGATTACTGCTGTATTCATTCTGTTCCTCCTCGTATAATGTCATTAATTCACAATAACCAATGCCTGATTTTAACCACTTACTATTGGCAACAAGCTCTATATTATGCAACCTTCTGTAAGGATTATTGTCGTAAGCGATAGTATTCATTACCAGCTAAATAAGGTACTGAATATGATAATCTTGAGCTGCCTTTTATGCCTAAAAAACCTCTGTATCTGTGGCGGAGATACAGATCGCTTAACTGTTGAATGAAAATTACGATTCATGGTGAACCAAGACATTTTTCCCACTAATCTGAGGAGAGCCAAATGTATTTTCTGCTTGTTAATTCTCCCAATGAGTCCGAATATATTCATTTGCTTCTCTAATACTCATTGGTTGTGATGAAGCAGATGCTCTGATGTAAAACTCTTCCTCGTCATTATTCTTCAAGAACACAAGATATTACCTTCCTTCTACATGCAACAACCTTGTTTTCTTTTTCAGTGTCCTTAATGTTAAATAAATTACAAGACTGCAAATAAATATTGAAGTCCAAATCCAATCGATTACAAAACTCCCATAGATAATATAATCGGCGATTAATTCCAAAACCATAAATGACGAGATAACCCCAAAAAAACCGGAATACTCCCGTTTAAGAACATTCCTGAGTGAAAACGGAAGAGCATGTTTACGCCAATGCTTAAAATCAGGCCAGAAGGCATGGGTTTGTTTTGCCCAATCCTCATATTCTTGACCAAATTTTTTGCGAAGGAAATCCTCTTCTGCAAAAATAATCCGTTCATAATACAGCCAGAACGAGAGGACATAAATCAATCCAACCCACCAGACATGAGGGAACATTATTACGCCAAGCATCATAAAGAAGTTACCAAGATACAATGGATTCCTTGTCACCGAATATATTCCATCGATATTTAACTGGTCAGCTATTTGCGAGGTAGTATTTCTGCCCGATGTATTCTCAGGTGTATGCCCTATCGTGTAACACCTGATAAACAATCCAAAAAAAGAAACAGAAAGACATACCATTTCCCATATCAGATTAAGGGTATGCGTTCCCCCAAGATAATTGAATTCTGTCATACATGAAAAAATAATTCCAAAAACAACTAATGGCAAATAACTGCGCCACCGAAACAAAAAAGATCCTGCATCAACAAACTCTTCATACAATGGCATTTTAATCTCCTATGTAACTACTCACCACAGAGGCACAGAGAAAGAATCACAAGCTCAGACTAAGATTATCCGCAGATTACGCAGATTACGCAGATTAAGATTTTTTGTTTGTTGTCCTTTCTTTTATTAAAACATCTGTGTAATCTGCGTAATCTGCGGATTAATTCTTCTCTGTTTCTTTGTGGTAAATTACCCTCGCTGAGTAGTTACCTTTTTCCCTCTGCTTTCCCCTCTGCCTCTTTGCTCAAGGCATTCAACCGTTCCCTTAATATATTACATTCCTGCTGCACAGGTGTATCATTCTCTGGTTTATACGGCTGACCAAAGGCAATCAATCCCCTGCTAAAGGGTTTTGGCAATATATACTTATCCCATGCTGTTTCAAATGTCCATTTAGGCTTAGCTGTTGAAACTAATGGGACGATGTATGCCCCTGTTTTTCTTGCCAGAAATATTATTCCTTCCTTAGGCTCATGGATTGGACCTATTGGACCATCAACAGCCAGCCCGCAATCTCCTCCATCCCTCATCCCCCTGATTAGTCCTACCAACCCACGGATACCACCCTTAGCCGAAGAACCCCTCACTATTCTATAACCAAACCCCTGCAATATCCTTGCCTGATACTCCCCATCCTTGCTTAGGCTGCTCATTAATATAATACCCCTCTGGCTCATATATGGTACAAGCAGAAATTGTTGTCCATGCCAGAAGGCGTAGATAATCCTTCCCAAGGAGGGGTCAGGGGTGGTTTCTTTTCCCTCTCCAACCACCCTTAATCTAATCGTACAGAATAATAAACGAATGAGTATCCCAGCCAGCAGTGGCAAAATTAAACGCAATATCCTTTCCTTAATCTGCTTAATCATTAGCATTGTCCTTATATTCCCTGAAGCTATCAACCAATTGCCCAAATGATGTGGGCTTGTATCTCTCAAAACTTTCCTGATCCACGAAAACAAAGTCATACACCACATCTGACTGCACTTGGTTAATATCATTGCACCATTGCCTGAGCCGTTGCATTTTGGATGGCACATCCATGTCTTCTTGTCCCTTGGTCTCGACAATGAAAATCTCCTTATTTGACACTTTGATCAGAAAGTCCGGATAGTAATTGGAGATATCACCATCTGCCTTCACATATTCCAGCTTGAAATGCACTGCCAGATAATTCTTGGCATAAGAGACCACATCGCCACAATCTTCCAGAAATTCAGCAAACAATAGTTCAAAATGGCTATCCCCAATGATACGGTTAAATACGCTCTTTTTGGGAATGAGATACCCCTGATCCTTTGTCACAAATGGACGGGTTTGCCGCAGCTTGATGGTATCCCGAATTTCGGCGTTGCCTTTGTCCTGCACGGTAAGGGCATTAATCGCCTTCTTAAAGGTTTCGAGCAAGGTCTTGGTAGCAGCCAGTTCTGAAAGGTTCCGTAGAGTATTTGGATTTTCCAGTTCCACCGGGCAGTCAAACAACTCATCTTGCACAAACACCTTGACCTTGCCATACAGCACATCGTAGCCGCTGACCAGTCGCAAATCCTTCATTATTGTCCGTGCAAAGTAGCCGATCACGCTGCGATAATCGGCAATGCCCGTTGTGTCGAGAATAGTGGTATGTGTTACCTCATCAGTGGTAATGTCCTTGAAGACGATCTCCCGCTGTTCCTCCTGGCTGAACTGCCGGTAGACCACGCGTTGATGCCCCTGCCCGCTTATATCCAGCGAACCAAGGTTTTTGTATTCCCGGTAGACGCGGGGGGTTAGCACCGGTATTTCAATATCCAATGCGTCGATGTCTTTCTTCTCGTTCTCCTTGTCAACCTCCACCACCAGCGGTGTTTTAGCTTGTGTGCCTTCGCCCATTGGCTTGTGTTCCAGCACCACGCCTTCAGCCTGGATGGATTCCACAAAATCCATAAAAGCATTCGTACCGACCACGCTGACATATTCTTCTATGTTGCCGGGGTACATCTTTCGCAAGCCACGCCCCAGGGTTTGTTCCGGCAAGATGTTGCTTTTTGCGGAATAGGTACGCAGTCCGACAATGGTAGTAACATTCCGCACATCCCAACCCTCTTTGAGCACCATCACGGAGATGATGGCTTTATAGGGGCTGTCCATGCTGTCAATCGCGTTGGCTTGCTTTCGCAGCTTATCCAGTTCTTCTTTGCTCTTGCCTGATGTTGATTCAGAAATCTCGCCGTTGCTCTTGGTGTGAATGACCAGCACCGCTCCCTTCAAGTCATGATAGTTGCCTTCGAGATATTCGGCCACATCATCACAGTTGCGGGTGTCATCGGTCATCACGAACAGGATGGCTTTCTTGCCCATCTTTTCATGTTCGGCATATGCCTTGCGCCATTCGATCACGCCCAGGTGAATGTAGTCGGCGTATTTCTCGGTATACTTGGCACTCTGTCGCTCCACCAGTTTGGCGCGACTGGGAGCGTCGGGCAACACAGGGTGTTTGACTACATTTTGCGAAATGGCTTCCACCAGCGGGTAATCGGCTACGGTCTGCACGAAAATCGCACCGTTGTTGTGCTTGGGCGTGGCAGTTACATCTACTTGCAAAGAAAGCGAAGCTCCTTTTTGCTTCAGCCGATTGTGGATGTCTTCGATGGATTTAAACCAGGCCATGCTTGGGTCGTGAATATGGTGTGCCTCGTCATTGAGTACCACAAGCTCGTTAATGTCCCGTACAATCATAGCCAAGTCCACCTTGGAGTCAGTGGTCGCTCCACTGGGTCGCTTGCCGAGAAAATAGTCCATCGTGTCTTCATCATCAGGCGATGCAGAAATGTCGTTGCCGGCATAAACGCGATGGATGTTGGTCAGAAAGATGTTGCCAATGGGCCGGGTAATACGCACCTCGTCCTGCACATGCAGGGTTAGTTGAAAATCATCACGCCAGTTGCGCCCATCCACACCATTATCAGGAATAACCGGGTCGGTAAAAAAGATACGCAGTCCTTGAAAATCCTTGTAAATACGATCCAGCACGATGATGTTGGGAGCAATTACCAGAAAGTTACGCGCAAGCTGCGACCCTGTTTCGTACAGTTTGTGGTAAAAGCTCCATGCCAGAACCAGACTCAGCACCTTTGTCTTGCCTGTGCCGGTCGCCATTTTTATCACAAATCGCCGCCATGTTTCGTCAAACATGCCGGTGGAGATAGCACCTGAGGAGTCAAAACGCATCAGATCGTACTTGTCCTGCACGCCCTTCACATCATACAAATAGATGATCGTCTCCAATGCCTCCTGCTGAGCAAAGTAATACTGAAATTCTGCCATTGTGCCGTCAGTCTGAGGCAGCAGATGCGGGGTGTTGAACCAGTAGTTGAGCAGGCTCTTACTCGTGTTCGTTGCACCGATGTAGCTGCTGTCCCGCCACTCCTTCACCTTGTGACGCAATTGTGGCACCAAGGGCGGCATCAGCTTGTCCATACTATTCTCGCGCAGGGTTTCATCCGCTGGAAACCAGCGCACAGCCGGGTCGAGAATGGTGTAGGGCGATTCAGGAAAATTAGGATGTAGAGCCATTAACTTACCTCACTTAAAATCAAGTAGCCGTTTATTCGCGGTTATAACGGGAATCCCCCGTCCTTTGAAATCGATATCGTCTGTTACCAGCTTCAACCCTATTTTATTACACAGGCTTGCTAAAATCTGGTCGTTAAAATCAAAATCGCCTGTCGCATACTCATCAATCAAGGTATCAATCGCCAGCGATTCAAAGCCGTTCTCTACTCGCGTACAGTGTTTCAATACGAGTTTTACATCTGCGGCAATATCTTGGGCAACAGGATTGAAATTCCCGCTTTTCCTGAATTTCTTGAAGTCGTTGGACGATTCAGACTGTGCTTTCCAAAAATTCCATCTCAGTCTGGCATAGGTGTTGATAAATTCAGAAACAATCAGGACATCAATATAAATGCGACTTTGAGCAGCGAGAATCTTGGCTAAGGCTTGAGAGTAGACATCAACTCTACTGTCTCTCGGTTTTTGTGGGCCATAAACAAACAACCACACATTTGCGTCCAACAACAATGCGTCTGAAGATGTGAAATCATAATCAGTGATTCTTTCCACACTATGCGTCATCGCTGTCGCCCTCCAGTATTTCCCGAACCACCTGATCGAATTTTTGCGGGTCCTTAAAATATTGCTTTGCCGTTTCAACCACTCGTTTTAATAATGCCAGATCGTCGGCTTGCATATCCCGTACCTTGAGCAAGGCGCGTATTTTCTCTTCGCTCAATGCACCATATAGCTGGCCAATCGCGGCATTCAAAAACGCCGAAGTCAGGATGGTAATGTTATAGAATGAGAGCGTAACGCTCCGTCCTTCTTTCAAAGCGGCAGCAAGGCGATCATAGACTTTTTGTCCATCACCGGAGGCAACGCAAAGTGGACTGCCTACGATTTCAAATATGGAAAGTTCCATGTTATTTCTCATTTTGACTCCTCCTTAAAATATATTATCTTCAGTTAATTCTGAAGAGAGTACATAGGATTGTGTATCAGCGGTATTAATTTCCACACTAACCACTGTGCCGGGGAAAGACTGGCTTAATCGGGCAGAAACAGTTTTACCTTTTTCCCGCCACCAATATCCGGCATCCGACACAATTTGAATGTGCCCACCATTCAAATCAATGAACTCCCTTAGCAGTTTCAAGCCCAGCCCGCCTGGGATTTTGTCGCGTTTAGTCGTATTGCGTCCCTCGGTAGCCCATACAATTGCGTCTTCTGGTGTGAGATCAAGGCAGGCATTTTCCTTTACATTTTGGCGGATGCCAATACCCAGGTCGGTCACGGAAAAATTGAGCTGGTGTCGTTTTGGGTTATGACGAATCTCTGGCAAGGAAAATATCATATCCCCACCTCCACAATCGTCATCGTGTCGTTGCCGAAGATGTCCACCACTTTGACTGCCAATTTTCGCCGCCCCGGAACGCATTCGTGAAAAACGCTGGTCATTTCCAGCGAGCGGTCTTTTTTGGTGCGGAAGGATTGCCATTCGTTTTCAAAGATGTAATCCCCGGTCCATCGCTCTTCCCATTCACCGTTTTCTTCGTTCTTCACCCTGATAATCTCGCGTTTGCTTTCAAAGTTGAAATCCACTGCCCAGTAATCAATCCAGTCCGTCCAGTTCTTGGTGAGCACCTCACGGTTGACGATGCCATCCTTGTCTTTACTCACCTTTGTTATCTGTCCTCGCTCCACCACAATCTTGCTGGATTTATCCTTGAGAGTAACCTCAGCGTTAGCAATCGAATCCTGCGAGTAAAAGACCGAGAAGTCAGTTAGCTCTACAGCCACGCTGTTTTCCTTGATGTGTGGCTTGACCTCAATAGCTGCTACATCGTGAAAGACCACCTGATTCTTTTCCACTGCTCGCTTGTCGAACACCTCAGCCGGGATGTATTTGGGAGCAATGTCAATGCCCTTGGTTTTTGCTTCATCCAGCACATTGGGAAACAGCCCCATTTCGAACTCAAAGCACAGAATGTCAACGCGGGTGATGTGATTCTGGCGGCACTCCAGGATCACCTCTTCCACGAACAGGCGCGTCACCGGCAGGTTGACTGGTCCCACCGCCACTAACCGCCCGGCTTTCTTGCCGTGGAAGGAGTCCGCACCCTTGCCCCAGGTGTCGCGGTAGGCTATTTCTTCCATAATGTTGGGCTTCTTGGTGAAGGTGTCGCCGCCGATCTCGATGTCCATAGAAAAATCCGCACCCACATCAAAGGGCGGGTCAATGTAGATCAGCTTGAGTCCGCCTTCTTTCTCGATCTCCTCGCGCAAGGGACCGTTCTTCAGCGATGAGAGGATGAGCTTATTGTCGCCCCAGATGAGTTTGTTGGTCCAACCCTTGAGCTGTCTGCCACGAGCGTCCATGTTTGTGCCAAACATATCGAATATATCGCAGGTACCCCTTCTCAGCTCGCGGCTCATCCACCTGCTCGATTATCTGAAATGGCAGCACAATATTACAAACCTCGTCCGTCTTACCATTCCAGACTAATTCCACCTCCCGCTTGTCCTCAAACAACAGAAAGCGATACTTGTCCGGCAGGGGTTTGTCGGTTTCAATATAGCGAATAATCTCTTGTTGTTCCTGTTCAGTTAATCGTGGCATAACCGTCTCCTTCCTTATCCCTCTTCAAGCTGCCTGATTATTGTATCGCTTGTCAAGAGTCTCATCTGCTGGATTGCAATCTGGTTTAACTTGCAAAGCCGCTCTGCCTGCGGTATTTTTTCCTGAATGAAAAGGGCATTCAGATTTTCCAGATTAGAGAGACAAACGAGCTGTGATACATTAGCATAATCTCGAATATTGCCCTTTTTGTCCGACTGACTGTCGCGCCACTCCTTCGCAGTCATGCCAAATAAAGCCATGTTCAGAACATCCGCCTCTGAGGCATAGATTAAGTTTGTTTGGCACGGAGTAAGTTCCGGCGGGATCAGGTTTTCTTTAATAGCATCGGTATGTATCCGATAGTTAATTTTGGTCAGATTTCGCCGGATATCCCAGCCAAGCTGTTTGTGCTCTTCGTCTTTCAATCGTTGAAACTCTTTGATGAGATAAATTTTAAATTCAGCACTGATCCACATACCGAATTCAAAAGCAATGTCTTTGTGTGCATAAGTACCACCGTATCTCCCTGCGGTAGCTTTTAATCCAATGGCATTTGGGGACGGTTCACTTTTATCGTTTTTCGTATGATTTCTTTCGGGCAAGGGACATCATCTACAGAATACAACCCCCTAACCCCCTTTTCTAAGGGGGAATTTTACACTCTTAACTAACCGCAAGCTTTCAAATAAAGGTGAACCATGCCCAAAAAATTAATAATAAAGAGAGTATATCATATTTAACCTCTTTTGTCTATTGTTTTTTCTGTTTTTTTGCATGAGAGATGTGGAAAATGAAGAAAGCAGAGGAAAGGATTGGAAAGGATTGGGGTCAGACCTTGAAAGCAGAATTAACTCCAAAACTTCATTTTTCCCCTTTCCCTCCTGTTCATCCTTTCCCTCTACCTACATTTTCCCAATCAAACCCTGCTATATTCCTCTCTGTCTTTGAAAACTCTATCCCTACTAAATATATCCCCTTGCCTGAATTCAGGTATTTCTCATAATATTTCTTACTTTTTATCTGCTCCAATGCTGTGTTCTGGTTACTTTCTCCTTCTACTACCTTAAACTCAAATACTATCACTGCGTTATCAGTTTTTATCGCCATATCAATCCTGCCACGATTGGTATGGATATTTCTTCTCATCAATTAAGGATGTAGCCAACCAAAATGATTCCTTTTTGCCTCGAATTTTGGCTTCTGTTTTAATTATTCGCACTTGAACGCTATTAGGGAGTGTTGGGTCTTTCTGCTGATATATTTTTGAAATAAGCATCTCTACTATGTAATCATTACTCCCTAACACCTTGATTATCTTTAATGATTCTATCTTTAATCGTTGATGAGCCCGGGTAATAAATTCGGAAAATGTAGGGACAGTATACCTATTTTTTACCGAGGGATAGCCATGATCATACTTTGAATATTGTATTTGCTCCTAAATTCCTTTTGCTTTCCCCCCTACCATGTAATATTCCCTTTTTCTCTATCACCCTTTCTCTATCTCACTTACCGTAACACCTGTAATTCTAAAAACATCCTCTGCGTTCATCCCAAATTCAAGCATCTTCTTTGCTGTTTCTCTTTTCCCCTTTTCCATCCCTT
>JAZDHC010000051.1:0-23227 GCA_043806395.1 Candidatus Desantisiibacteriota bacterium
TGATATTTTTCCACCGCAGAGACGCAGAGTCGCAGAGAAGAAACGCTGAGTGAAGCATATAAAATTCTCTGCGACTCTGCGTCTCTGCGGTTCATAATGAGAATTACTGCCTACCGACAATTAAGAGTTGACACGACACTACAGCCTAAATGCCTACAGCCTATCTACCTGAATAAATACCATTCATGCCCCCACTTAGTTTCCTTTTCCCACTTGATTATCTGCCATGCCTCTTCAACGGACTGAAAGGCATTAAATACCTGATTACTCTCAGGGTAAATATCCCTGAAGGCAAGCATTATCTCAGCAGGCAACTTAAATACCCGACGATAATAATGTGCCTTAGCAAGGCTTAAAAGAACAATAGGATCATTCCTTTCCAAGCTATATCCACTCTCCTGAATATGATTTTTTTCAAGATAACTGATGGCATAACCAAGTAACCCTGCATCATCATCAAGCATCCCCTTTTTCAAATAAGCAAGACCAAGGTTTTGTGATAACGCACCTGGCTCTTCTGCTCCTGCTAATTTACACAAGGATATGGCTTTATCCAATTTTATTCCTGCCTCGACATAAGCCAGCCCAACATCACTTTTCATTAGAGGGTTGGAAGAGGCATTCAAAATATTCTCCCATATCTTAAAGGCTTCCTCGTAATTGCCATTCAAGCAAGCAAGCACTCCTATATTTATTAATGCCTTTGTCCTTACCCCCTCTTCCTTTGACTCGGATGCTTTGGACAACGAAGAGAATGCCTTTTTTCTATCCCCAGCCTCAAGCTGACATATTCCTGCCTGACACAAGCTTTGTTCATCTTTAATCCTAAGATAATACTCAACTGCCTTGAGGAAATATGCCTTTGCCTGTATCATGAGATATTGCGGGTCGTAAAATTTTGTGGTATAAGCAATCTTTATCCCTGTTTCTGTATCTGTATATCCACCCCACTCATCTATTATCTCCGGGGAGTCTGGTTTAATCTTATCCATCAAATTCAATGCCTTATCTACACAGCCTGTATCAACCAATACCGAGGCAAGGCAGATACCAGTTACTTCCCCCGGGCCATCGTGATACGCCTTTTCACATAACTTCAATCCATCATCAGGCACAAAACCACATTCAACGAATATCCGCCCCAGAAGAGCCAACACCCTCTGATCCTTGGTTGTCTTTACCCTATCCCATATCTTCACAGCCTCTGGACTCATCCCTTGCCTATAGTAACATGCTCCAAGTATAACCATTGCTGGCGAATAATTCTCCACCCGTTTCAAATCATCCACAGCCTTACCAAACTCACTTAAGTAATAATAACATAACCCCCGGTAATAATACAGGTAATCCCGAGATTTTGTTCCCTGTGTATCTTTTGCCAGATACAGCTTACAACTATAGTAATTTACCTCACTGTTAAGGGCTAATTCAAACAAATCCCGATGCAGCAACCCTGACTTATAATAGCTATCAGCAAGCCCTGAAAGACTCCATTGATAGACATCTGTATCCTGTTTGCTTTTCTGAGGATTGACATGCAACTCCTTCAAATATCCCTTGATAGCATCATCATACCTATGCCTTTGCTCATAAATATAGGATAACATATAATTGAGATGTGGAGCAATAAAGGCAGGCTTTGTTTTTTGTATGTATTCCAGTTCAGAATATGCAGCATCCATATCCTGTTCTTCAAAGAATAATTTATGTGCCTTTTCATAATGTGCCTGCAAGTTACCTGTTTGTCCCCCACATCCAGAAAAAACAACCATGGTTAGTATACTTAGCAGTAATAAATAACGCTTCATTTTTACTCCATACTCAACATTTTAATAAATATCCTCTTCCGTCCATTGGTATGCTGTGCAGAAAAGGCAATCATCAGATACAACTCCTTTTTACCTACATATTTCATTGGGCAAAGATTACAACTGACATCGCTCATTACCTGTTCATTAATTGTTACATCCCATCTCTTCAAGGTAGAAACATCGACAATATACATATTATTTCCATACTCAGAGATATAGATAATCTTGTTTCCAAACACATCAGGTAGCCAGGCAGGACCACCCTTTTCCTGTCTAAATACCCTATCAACTACTTTTTTTTTCCCGGAACCATCAGCATTCATCACCCATAGACAACACCTGTCCTTTTCCAATACATAAAAAGCTATCATTTTTCCATCAAATGACCATGTGGGATTAACCTCTTCTGTTTGCCAATCCGTAAGTGAGGCTGATTTTTGGCCAACAAGTAAGTATATATCTGTATTCCCTCCACGAACCGAGGAACATACTATTTTTGTCCCATCAGGGGAATATTCTGGTGTGGTGTCTAATCCTTCTGCATCTGTCAATCTTTTGGGCTTACCCTTACCATCAGCATCTAACGAATACAGGTCACCCTTGCCAGTACAGCCAGATAGGAAAACAATATCATTATTCTTCCCCCAGCAGGCATACATATTGGCTGCAATCTCTCCATTTTCCTTTTTCATAGAAAGAAAATGCCTTTTTTGAACAACCTTACTATTGACATCTATCATGCCTGCATACAAATCAAGTGACTGGGTAAACACAAATCGATAACTATTATCTGGTGCCCATGAAAAATATCCGGCATAAAAATCATCTTGATCAAGTTTATTCTCAAGGCTATAATAATCCTTTTTCTTTGGATCGAACCCTCCCTCTTTCTTTTTTTTAGCCTCACTAATAGGAGAAATGATATAGTCCCCTCTTTCAAAGTAATATATTCCTTGAAAGGCACCCATCCCTTTACCAATCCGTTCAAAAGCAATCATCTTGCCATCCAGTGACCACACAGGATAAACATCATCACATACACCATTATGGAGTAGCTTTTGTTTATCCCCTACCCATACACCTGAAATCTTTTCCAATACCTCAGCCTGAACACCATTTGCTGATAGTATAAATAAAATAAGCATAATTAACAAACGCATATTCTTTCCTCCATGTTTTCCTAATCCCCTCTTGAGAGGGGTGGACGCTACTGCGGACGGGGTGTGTAATCCCTTACAACTCCTTATTTACCTGCATCGCATTATTATAAAGTGCCGTACACGCTTGTTTCTCCTCCTCAGGAAGATTGGTGAAATAACGAAAATAGTCATCAAATGCATCCTTTGCCTGCATCTTAACCTTTTGCAACCCAGCATCTTCAAGCTCTCCTTGCGTTTTGTCCCATTTATAGATAAGATAATAGCACATGGCTTTATAGTATCTAATATCATGAACATTCTTTTGCGGAGAATTAAAGGGTACCTGTGGGATTTTAATTCGACTGAAATCCTGTCGTTTTGTATAAGCATTATCGAGATCTCTGATGGCTTGCTGATATATTGAAATAGCCTCATCTGCATTCTCAGAAGAGGCTCGTTTTCTTGCCATCTTATAATGAGCCACTCCACGATAGAAACAGGTAAAAGCAGTCTCTCCTGAGGAACGGGCTATCTCTTCAATGCCTTTGAGTGTCCTACTGTATTGATCCACACTTAAGGACATAATACTTATATTCCAGAGAGCCTTATGATAATCTGAATCATCAGATTCCACCTTAGAGAAAGCATCTATAGCCTCTTTTATCTTGCCAGATTGTCTAAGCTCAAGCCCTGTCTTGAAGGCTAATTCCTTTGTCACTGATTCAGTCTTGGATTCTATTTTGGGTGCTGCCTTAGCCGCCTGCTCTTGTGCGTCCAACTTGGCCTGAGCATCTATCCGCTTCTGTGCCTCCAACTTTGCCTGTTGTGCTGCCCTTGCCTGCTCTTGTGCTGTCGCTATCTCTGCCTGTTTCCGGGCATCCTCTGCCGCCTGCTTTTGTGCATCCAACTTAGCCTGAGCCTCTGCCTGCTTTTGTGCATCCAATTTGGCTTGCTGTGCCGCCCTTGCCCGCTCTTGTGCTGCTACTATTTCTGCCTGTTTCTGGGCATCCTTAGCCGCCTGCTCTTGTGCATCCAACTTAGCTTGAGCCTCTGCTCGCTTTTGTGCATCCAATTTGGCTTGCTGTGCTGCCTTTGCCCGCTCTTGTGCTGTCGCTATCCCTGTCTGTTTCCGGGCGGCATCCTCTGCCGCCTGCTCTTGTGCATCCAACTTAGCTTGAGCTTCTGCCCGTTTCCGTGCATCCAATTTGGCCTGCTGTGCTGCCCTTGCCCGCTCTTGTGCTGCCATTAGTTCTGCCTGTTTCTGGGCATCCTTAGCCGCCTGCTTTTGTGCATCCAACTTAGCTTGAGCTTCTGCCCGCTTCTGTGTCTCCAATTTGGCCTGTTGTGCTACCCTTGCCCACTTTTGTGCTGTTGCTATCTCTGCCTGTTTTCGGGCATCCTCTGTCGCCTGCTTCTGTGCATCCAATCTGGCTTGTGCCTCTGCCTGCTCCTGTGCCTCCATTTCTGCCTGTTCCCGAGCCTCTTCCCCTGCCACATCTTCCACCATCTCTATTTGCTCCGGTGGCAAACTGCTCAGGACAATATATCGCTCTACCACTGTAACCTTTTTAGCCACATTCAAGGCAGATACCTTGATAGTATAGGTACCATCAGCCAGTAATTCATTGTCTCTAAAAGAATTACTCAAGCAAAGGGTAGTTTGATATTCTCCATTGGAAGGTGAAGGCTTAGCAAAGGCAACGCTGATCTCTTTATTGTTCTTGATAACAACTGCCTTTACCACACAATCAAGACTAACCTTACCTGTTATCTCTACCGAATACTTGTCCGCAACAAACCCATCTACAGGGCTATTGACAACAAGCTCAGGCAAATGTGGCACAAATAACATTTTAATCCCATAAACAATCCCCACTAAAATAATACAACTTAATAATATAATAACTACCTTTTTCATCCATCCTCCTCTTCATCATCTAATAACTGAGTTATCAATAATAGCCTGTCCATCTATAGTTACCTCATATACCTGATATTTAGATTCACCAGGTAAAACAGAATCTTCCTCTGTTGGGCATTTCTCCAGCTTTATATCATCGAAAATAACTGTTTGTCCTTTGGCAATTACAAATGCAGGGGTTTCTATCCACAGATAATCAAACCGTTCAATCTGGATTTTGTATTTAGCTGGCTGAATATATTCAAAGCCATATCGTCCATCCTCTTGTGAATCAACGGCATTGATATCCTTTGAATCAACAGCCATGGTATCTTCTGTACCAAGATTAATTAATCTTACCACTGTTTGTGCTACAGGTTCATTAGTCTGGCTATCAATTATCTTCCCTCCAGCAGCAGCCTCCACTGTAACCTCATAAGAAAGGGTCGTTGCCCCTTTTGTTGAGAGGGTATTTAAGTCAATTGTTTTTGTTTCAGGCATAACCACACCCTTTTTCTGATAAGAAAGCTGGTATTGCCCCTTTTTGATCTTATGAATAATAAAATCACCTTGCTCATTTGTCTCTGCTGAAGAAAGCTCTGCACCTTTACCATCCTTCAATATCATGGCTATCATAGGCACACCTTCCTTTGTATCCACATCAACTATCCTACCAGCCATATCCATGGTTACACATCCAGAGAGCCATATGTTAATCATACCAAGCAATATCAATTTTTTCATTATTTCCTCCTAATCCCGTATTTCCAGAACAATCACGGTAATATTATCCTTCCCACCACAAAGATTTGCCTCATTCACCAACCCCTTACATATCTTCTGCAGATCCCCTGAAGCATCAAGTATTATCTGCTGCATCTTGTCTTCAGTCACCATATCGCTCAGCCCATCAGAACAAAGCAAGAAGAAATCCCCTGATTTAATCGGTTCAATCAAGATATCGCATAGCAATTCATCTTCAATACCAATGGCACGGGTAATAACATTTCTTCTTGGGTGTATATTTATTTCCTCAAAGGGAATAATCCCTTTTTCATACATACCCCAAACGAACGAATGGTCGGTAGTCATCAGTTTAATTTTTCCATCTCGAATACGATAACATCGACTATCCCCAACATGCAAGATATATACCATCTCATATTCTACATGAAGAGCCACTACAGTTGTACCCATCCCCTTCAACTGATGGTGTTTAACTATTTCCTCCCGTAGTCTTTTATTAGCCAGATAAACCGCATATTCCAGCCTTTTTGCCACGGCATCGGTATAGTTAGATATAACTGTAGATGGCAGCAAATATGGAGAGGTAAATGTCTCTTTTATCGTTTGAATAGCAAGTAAACTTGCCACCTCTCCAGAGGCTGCCCCTCCCATTCCATCAGTGATAGTATAAAGATTATCAGGATGGTAAGATATCTCCTGGATTTCATCTGGGAATATCTCAAAACAATCCTCGTTATTACCCCTCACCATTCCAGAATGCGTCAAACCTGATGCCTTAATCTGCATGTTTATTCATCCTCATTGAATTTTATCTTCACTAATTCAAGTGCCTCATCCACCTCTATTTCTTGCTCCCTCATTTTTGTAGGATCATTAATCAATTGAACCCTCAAGGTGTGCCTCCCCTTAGATACATCAGGGATAACCAAATACTGTTTTTCTGGGGCTAAAATCTCTTGTCCATCTATATTAACCTGAATCCCCGGCAAATCACAACTAACAATCAAGGAATAGGTAGTATTTGATGGGCTGAGAATCTTTACCGCTGCAACTGCTATAAGAATACCGACTAACCCACATAAGCCTATAATCAACCACTGTTTTCCCTTCTTCTTCCCTGTATCCCATGATGGCACTTGACCATTTTGCAAGTAATCCCGTATTATTTTCTCAGATGCAGCTACTCCCTCTGCTGGCACGATATTACGAATATCCTTAATCATTTCGGCAATCTGCTGATACCTCATTTCAATATTTTTATTGATTGCCTTTGAAACAATAGATTCCACAGCATTAGACACAGAGGAGGTGAGCTTGGATAGTGGCTGGTACTTACCCAAGGCAATATTGTTCATTACCATAGTAATTGGTTCATCACCAAATGGCTTCTGATTGCTTAGCATTTCATACAATACCACACCGAGAGAATAAATGTCGGTTCTGGTATCAATATATTTACCATCAAGCTGTTCTGGAGACATATACGACACTGTTCCAACCATGGTTCCAGGAATAGTTTCATCTGTAACATCTACTGGTTTAGCAATACCAAAATCGCCAAGTTTTACCTTGCCATCCTTAGTAATCATGATATTACTTGGTTTAATATCCCGATGGACAATGGAATGATGTTTTTCTCCGCGATAGACAAATTGGCAATTATGGGCATGTTCCAATGCCTCACACACCTTTAAGACAATCAAAAGTGTAATCTGAATAGGTAATTTCCCTTTTTTTATTATCTCTTTTAAGGTAACACCATCCACATATTCCATGCTGATATAACATGCCTCTTTATTCATAACCATATCATAGATGGTAATAATATTGGGATGCTGAAGTTGAGATACAACCTTTGCCTCTCTTTCAAATAATTTCAGAAATTTCTCATCCCTTGCCCTATCTGGATTCAAAACCTTTAATGCTCGGATAACATCTAATCTTTTATGCCTTGCCTTATAAACCGTAGCCATCCCACCTACACCAATCTGTTCCAAAATTTCATGGTCACCCATATAGCCCTCATTGTTATTGACAAGTGACTGTTCCATCAATATGGTTTCATCTCCAATATTTTTATTTTGCATGGTCTTATTTATCTGATTATCCATTTTTTTGTAGTCTCCTTAAATCACCAGTATCTCTTAGGCAGCGTCAATAAATAAAGGTATCATGTTAGCTCAGCTCTTACTCCTTCCGTCAGCTTCGTTGCCACCTTCCTCGGGGAGGGATGGTAGTAATTCTCATTTTGATATTTTTTCACCACAGAGGCGCAAAGTCGCAGAGAAGAAACGCTGAGTGAAGCGTATAAAAATTCTCTGCGACTCTGCGACTCTGCGACTCTGCGGTTCATAATGAGAATTGCTGCCTACCGATAATTAAGAGTTGACACGACAGTAGGGTGATTATTTGTTACCGATTACCTTATTACCAGCATTACCAGCTACCATGTGTTACCAGAACTTGAACCGTGCCTTTCGTGGTAAATCTTCTCCTGAATGCTGATAGACAGGTAAATAAAATGCTAAATCGTGATCAACAAATATGCCTCTTGAATATAGCCAGAAATACGATAGAGGAGTATGTTAAACACAGGAAAATTCTGGAATGGAACGGAAATGAATCAGAGTTGCTTAATTTTCGAGGGGCTTTTGTGAGTCTTCACAAAGACCATCAATTACGAGGTTGTATCGGGTATATTCAACCCATAGAGCCTCTTTATAACGCTGTCATAAAAATGGCTATAGCCGCATCTACTCAGGATTATCGATTCTCACCAGTAACCCCACAGGAATTAGATGATATAACTATTGAGATTACTGTTCTTTCTGAATTAACACCTATTCATGATATCTCTCAGATTGAGGTTGGCACACATGGTGTTCAATTAACCATTGGCAATCATTCTGCTGTATTCCTACCACAAGTGGCTACAGAACAGGGATGGAACAGGGAAGAGCTTCTCCAATACCTTTGTCGCAAGGCTGGACTGAGGGATAATGATTGGAAAATGCCTGATGCAGCTATATCCATCTTTACCGGACAAGTATTTAGTGAACTGAATATTCGATAAAGCAAGCGAGTTGCAATGTTTACGCTTAAGGTGGATTTGCTGTTGCTATACTCGGCGAGGGCATAAATTGTAATTTTTCGGTGAGGATTAATCAAGGAGAGCAAGGGCGTGTGAGGTGGAATGTAGGGGTAGACCTGTGTGTCTACCCGAATAACTGGGCGAACACATAGGTTCGCCCCTACGAACCTGAACAACACAGCTATCGTTGATTAAAGACCAGCGAAAAACACAATTTATGACCTTGCCGAGTATATGCAAGAACCCAAAGGGTTCTCACCGCATTGCTGGGATAAGAAGCGAGGTAAGAAATGAATAATAATAAATGGAATTTTGCCGGTTCTCACTGGTGGAAGTTTGATTTTCATACGCATACCCCCAAATCCTTTGATTGTGCCCGAAAAGACCACATGGCTGAAGGATGGTTATTAGATTTCATGAAAGCAGAAATAGATTGTGTGGTAATAACGGATCATAATTCCGGTGAGTGGATAGATGAATTAAAAACAACATATGCTGAAATGGAAAAAAACCCATCAGAGGGTTTTCGAGAAATGTTTCTGTTCCCTGGGGTTGAGATAACCGTTCAAAATGGAATTCATATTCTGGCTATTCTTGATCCTGAAAAAAAAGGTGCCGATATCGCATCTATTTTAGGTGCGTGCGGTTTTAGTGGAGAAAACGGTGAAAGCAAAGACTGTACCTCAAAAAGCGTGACAGAGGTTTTTGCTGAGATAGTAAAATATGGCGGTATTGCCATACCCGCACATGTTGATGAGGCTAAAGGTCTATTTCAGCAGATTGATGATGGGAATACGCTCGAAAAGATTTTCAGAGATGAGAATGTTTTTTGTGCCGAAGCCGTTGCGTCAACATATAAATTTCCAAAAAAGCACGATAAAATGAAGTCTCACTGGTCAAGGGTAGTTGGAAGTGATGCTCATAAACCGGAAGAAGCAGGCAGACGGTATACATGGGTAAAAATGGGCACACCAACCATTGAAGGCTTGAAACTTGCCCTGATGGACGGCAATGATTTCTCATTGATCCGTTTTGACGAAACACAATCAGATCCAAATACCCATGCAACTTTTGTAATTAAAAGCATTGAAATAAAAGATGCTCAATACTGTGGAAACGGAATACCGCTTCAAGCAGAATTTAACCCATGGCTTAACTGCATTATTGGCGGAAGAGGAAGTGGTAAATCAACCATCATTGAATTTCTTCGCATTGTTATGCGTCGCGAAGAAGAAATCAAATTGCTTGGTGAGGATTCTGAGCTTTACAAAATATTTGATAAATTTCGACATATCCCAGCAGGAAGAGGAGACAAAGGTGTTTTAAGGGAAGAAACGCAAGTGATCGTCGAATGTCTGCTCGATGGCACAACTTTTTTTGTGCAATGGGCAAATGATGGATCGTTAGTTTCAATTCAGAAAAAATTAACAGACGGAACATTAGAAACAAGTCCAGGGGAAATTCCAGTGCGCTTTCCTGTCAGGATTTACAGTCAGAAACAGATATTTGAGATAGCCTCCAATCCAGAATCACTGTTGAAGATCATTGATGAAGCACCAGAGGTGGGATATCGTGAATGGAAAAACACTCATGATCAGATATGTGCACAATATCGCTCACTGAAATCAAAAAGTAGAGAAATGGAAGTACAGATTAAAGAGGAAAGCATCCTCTCTGGCGAATTGGATGATGTGAAACGGAAACTTGCCCTTTTTGAGCAGGGTGAAAATGCCCATATTCGTAAGGATTATCAGGTAAAACGATCGCAGGAAAAAGAAATAGATTTATTTATTGAGTCTTTACAGGAAACTAATCGTCTGTTACAGCAGGTTAAAATTGAACCCATAACGCCAAGAATTGAGCTTTTTTCTGAATCTGAAGATGCAATTGCTGTGAGTAAACTGATTGAGGAATATATAAATAAAGCACAAACAATGAATGCTGAACTTTCTCAATTAAAAATCAAGGTAGATGCTCTGTCTTTGGACTTTTCAGGAAAGGTTGATGCAACTGGGTGGAAAAAAAATCTGCATAGTACAATTGAACTGCTTAATAAACTTAATGAAAAGCTTAAAGCCGAAGGCGTTGACAATCCTGATGAATATGGGCTATTTATCCAGAGGAAATATCTACTTGAAAACAGACTTTCTGTTATTAATGGCCTTAAAATCACCATGGACAGCCTTGACAAACAGGCTGCTGCTGAAATAGAAAAACTCTGGCAACATCGTAGAAAACTGACCATTCAACGGAAACAATTTATTTCTGAAGTTCTTGCGAATAATTCATTTATTAAAATAGAGATTAATGAATGTGGCGATACCAAAAGCATTGAAAGAATATTCCGTGACTTAATAGGTTGCGAAGAAGGTTTCCAGAATGATATAATAACACCTGACCAGAAAAATGGCATACTGTCACCATTGTTTGAATCTTTTTCATATGACAAATTAACAAAAATAAAACAGGGATTAAAACAGATGAAATACGGTAGCATAGAAACACCTTTATTCGATAAACGGTTTATCAATCGGTTGCAAAAAGTAACAGAGGAAATGCTCGATTCACTCGATTTATGGTTTCCTGCTGATGAAATTATCATATCTTATAATCGTGAGCAGGCAAAATCAAATTTTGTCTCTATTGAACAGGGATCGCCCGGACAAAAAACAGCTGCAATTCTCGCTTTCCTTCTGTCGTATGGAAAAGAGCCTATAATATTAGATCAACCGGAAGATGACCTTGACAATCATCTAATATTTGATCTTATTGTGAAACAAGTGCGGGAGAACAAGAAACAAAGACAAATTATTATTGTAACTCATAATCCCAATATTGTTGTCAATGGCGATGCAGAGATGGTATATTCTCTGGACTTTAAGAATGGTCAGTCGTGTATTATCAAAGAAGGTTGTTTGCAGGAAAAAGAGATCAGGCTGGAAATATGCCGTAGTATGGAAGGTGGTATAATAGCCTTTGAACAGCGATACAAAAGAATTAACATTGGAGAAATATATGTATGATACTATAGAAGAGTTGCTGCAAAAAATAAGACTGGGTGAAGATACAACTATTGAATTTAAGTCTGTTCGATTTAAGGGTAATAAAATTGATCTTTCAAGAGAAGACATCGCTGATGAAATAGCTGCTTTTGCAAATACTGCAGATGGTGTTATAGTTTTTGGTATAGATGACAAATCCAAAGCCATAGAAGGTATTCCTGATTTTAAGATTGATTTTCTTGAAACATTTATATGCGAAATTGTTAACGATACGATTAAACCCGCTGTATCTGTTCGTACCGTAAAGCTTAATCTTCCGGGTATGGCAGGGGAAATGCTTCCTGTGTTAAAGGTTGATATACCGAGAAGCCTTTTTGTTCATGAAAGCCCGGGTGGTTATTTTACAAGATCTGGCAGTTCAAAAAGAAAATTGGCACCAGATGCTCTGGCAAGATTGTTTCAACAACGCAGTCAAGTTAGAATTATTCGCTTTGATGAACAACCTGTTCCTGGAACGAATCGTTCTGACTTAAATGATAAATTATGGAGACGGTTTTCGTTTAATTCTTCAGATCCTTCAGAAGTGATATTGGGAAAACTTAAACTTATTACTAAAGACGAAACAGGACAGTGGCGTCTTACTGTGTCAGGTGTTCTGCTTTGTACTGATAATCCAGAAATTTTCATTCCAAATGCGATTATTGAATCAGTAGCCTACAGGGGGACAGTCAAAGATTCTAATTATCAAAATGATGCAAAAACGATTACAGGTTCATTGGATGCTCAAGTTCGAGAAGCTATTAAATTTGTTAAGGCTAATATGAAGATTCGTGCTGTTAAAGATCCCGGTCGAATAGATATTCCGCAATTTAGCATGAGAGCGGTTTTTGAAACTGTGGTAAATGCGGTAGCACATCGCGATTATTCGGTGTATGGTTCAAAAATAAGACTTTTTGTGTTCAATGACCGCCTTGAAATGTATTCACCTGGAACGATTCCCAATAGTATGACAATAGAAAGTCTGCCTTTAAGACAATCAACACGAAATGAGTTAATAACTAATCTGATTGCAAAATGTAGGGTTGATTCTGATGCAATTGATACTGGCAGGCAATATATGATGGATAAACGCGGAGAAGGTGTTCCTATAATTATTTCTGAGAGCGAGAAATTATCAGGTAAAAAACCAATTTACCAAATGATTGATGACTCTGAATTATTATTAACAATATATGGAAACCCAGAAAGTTTGCTGACATTTGAACAAGGTTCAGGGTTAGAGAGCGATAAAAAACAAACAGTTTGAAGCCTGCCCTGACATTAATGAAAATTTTACTTGACAAGACACACAATATTAAGTATACTTAATAGCTGTATGTTTTTGTAAGCAATAGGATTATTATAAAATAATGTTTGATGTTTTTTCCACAAAGATTCAAGGTATATTTAATAAACTTCGCAAGAAGGGCTTGTTATCCAAAGATGATGTTTCGCTAACCATGCGGGAGTTAAGGGTAGCTCTTTTAGAGGCAGATGTTAATTTTAAGGTAGCCAAAGAATTTATTGGCAAGATAAGCGAAAAGGCTGTTGGTGCTGAAATCCTGAAAAGCCTTAACCCAGCCCAACATGTAATAAAAATAGTCAAAGATGAATTAACAGAGATACTTGGTGGGGATATTCCGCAGGTTAAGATTGAATCTGTTAAAAGCATCTTGTTGCTTGGGTTGCAAGGATGTGGAAAAACAACTACGGCAGCAAAATTAGCCTATAAAATGGTTCAAAAAAAGCGACGGCCATTATTGGTTGGAGCTGATCCATACCGTCCGGCAGCAAAAGAGCAGCTTCAGATACTTGGAAAGAAGATAAATGTTCCTGTGTTTGTCGATGGGAAAACAGTTATTGAGACCTTAGAGGGCTCTCTTGGCTATGCCAAAGAACATAAATGTGATTGTATTATTGTTGATTCTGCGGGCAGGTTTCAGATAGATACTTTGATGATGGATGAACTGAAGCTATTAAAGCAACGGTTGAACCCAGAGGAATGTCTGCTGATAGTTGATGGTATGACCGGTCAGGAGGCAGTAAATATTGCCTCTACCTTTGAGAAAGAGATAGGGATTAGTGGTATTATTCTTACCAAGCTTGATGGGGATGCCAGAGGTGGGGCAGCCCTCTCCATAAAGATGGTTACTGGTAAGCCCATTAAATTTATGGGTGTTGGTGAAAATATTGAACAATTAGAGCCATTTTATCCGGAAAGAATGGCACAGAGAATCCTTGGTATGGGGGATGTGCTTTCCCTTATTGAAAAGGCAGAAGAGTCTGTTAGTTCAGAGGAGGCTAAATCCCTTCAACAGAGGATGCTTTCTCAAAAATTTAACTTAGAGGATTTTCTTTCTCAACTTAAACAGATAAAAAAGTTGGGACCATTAGATCAGCTAATGGGCATGGTTCCAGGGTTTAACAAGATGTCTGGCGGAATGAAGGTAAATGAAAAGCAATTAGGTCGGACAGAGGCAATTATAAACTCTATGACCAGATTGGAACGAAAAAAGCCTGATATATTAAATGGGAGCCGGCGAAAAAGGATCGCTAAGGGCAGTGGAACTACGGTTGAAGAGGTTAATCAATTGCTTAAGCAGTTTAATCAACTTAAGACTATGTTTAGCAGCCTGACTCAAGGCGGCAGGAATGCAAAGAGGATGTCGCAGATTCCGGGGGTTTTCAGATAAAAAATTGTTCACCGCAGAGACGCAGAAACGCAGAGAAGAAGCACTGAGTAAAGAGTATGAAAATTCTCTGTGTCTCTGCGTCTCTGTGGTGAATTTCTTAAAACAAAAGGTGGTGAGTTTAAGTGGCAGTAAAAATAAGATTGGCCAGGTTTGGGACAAAGAAAAAGCCTTGTTATCGAATAGTGGTTATGGATTCAAGATCAGCGAGAAATGCCAAAGCAATTGAACAAGTTGGTTATTATCACCCTGTAGCAAAAGAGGCAGGTGTCTCTCTTGATGAGGAAAAGATTCTGAATTGGTTGAAAAAAGGTGCAGAACCTTCCCAAACAGTTCATAAGTTGCTTGGAGATAAGGGATTGTTGAAAAAATTCCATGAGATGAAACAGACATTGATATCAAGCTGAATCATGGCATGGTTCCATTGCAAAGCACAGATGATGTAGAATTGTAGAAAGTGTATTGTGGTGGTAAAGGAGGAGGAGAGGAAGGATGAAAGAGTTGACAGAATATATTGTAAAAGCTCTTGTGGATAAACCTGAACTGGTCAAGGTGACTGAGGTTGCCAGTGAACGGTCTATTGTGTTGGAGGTGAATGTTGCTGAGGAGGATGTTGGACGCGTTATTGGAAAACAGGGGAGAACAATCAGTGCCATTCGAGTTGTGTTAAATGCAGCTGCGGCCAAGCTTAAAAAGAGGGTTGTTCTGGAGTTGATAGATTAGGTGAAGATTAATATTCTTACTCTTTTTCCGGGAATTATTGAGGGGGCATTTAAGGAAAGCATCCTGCATCGAGCTATTCAAAAAAAGATACTTGATGTTAATATTGTTAATATCAGAGATTTTGCCCTGGATAAACATCATACATGTGATGATGCCCCATATGGGGGTGGTCCGGGGATGGTGTTAAAGACAGAACCAATAATTGCTGCTTATGAGGGATTGGATGAGGCGGGGTTGACTATTCTTTTGACCCCTCAGGGACAGTCGTTTAACCACAGAATAGCCAAAGAGCTATCTGAGAAAAAAACCTTGAGTTTTATCTGTGGACACTATGAAGGGATTGATGAAAGGGTAAAAGAGTTAATTGTTGATATGGAACTTTCGATAGGGGATTTCGTCACTACCGGGGGAGAGATTCCTTGTCTTGTAGTGATAGATGCTTTGGTAAGGCTTATTCCAGGGGTGGTGGGTAATTATGACTCAGTTAAAGAGGATTCGTTTTATGAGTCTATCCTTGATTATCCCCATTACACCCGTCCTGCAGAATTCAGGGGGGTAAAGGTTCCAGAGGTACTTCTCTCTGGTAATCATGAACAAATAAGAAAATGGCGTTGGAAACAGGCATTGAAAAAGACAATGCTTGTTCGTCCGGATATCTTGAAAGAATTGAATATGTCAAAAGAGGCAATAAAATTGCTTGAAGAATAGATAGAGTGAGGTAAAAAAGATGAATGAGATAATAAGTAAGCTAACAGAGCAGCAATTTAAGAAGGATATTCCACTGATTAGTTCAGGGGATACGGTCAAGGTACAGCTGAAGATTACAGAGGGAAACAAGGAGAGATTGCAGGATTTTGTCGGGGTTGTTATCCGCAAAAGAGGGGCTGGGATTCAAAAAACCTTTACTGTTCGAAGGGTTTCTTTTGGTGTAGGCGTGGAAAAGATTTTTCCTCTTCATTCTCCCTCTATTGAAAAGATAGAGCTTATGAGGAAAGGAAAGGTTAATAGAGCCAGATTGTATTATCTGCGACATTTATCTGGTAAGGCTGCCAGGATTAAAGAGGATAGGCAGAGGTAGTGGGGGGGAAGGTTTCGAAGGAGAGAAGGTAATAGGGTAATCGGTAGGTAATTAGGTCAATTACAGATTGCCATGTATTATTAGAATTTGTTCCTTACCTCTTATCTTACCTGATTACCGATTACCTGTACTACCGATTGAGGGGGAATGGATGATTGATAATTGTTATCCATGGCAACAGAATATTGCGGATGTTGAAAAAATCGCATATATGAGTGGTTATGAGATGATTGGTGGAATAGATGAGGCTGGACGGGGACCATTGGCTGGACCTGTTGTTGCTTCTGTGGTTATTTTACCTAAAAATACAGTTATCCCGGGAATAAATGATTCCAAAAAATTAACCCATTTGCAACGGGAAAGATTGTATAAGATTATCTCTACTGTGGCTATTGATTGGGGGGTAGGGATAGTAGAGTCTGTTGTTATTGATCAGATAAATATATTGCAAGCTACCTTTATGGCTATGAAGCAGGCTGTGGCTAAATTAAGGGTGAATCCACAACTTTTGTTGGTAGATGGAAATATGGCTATCCCAGAGGTATCTACTCCTCAATGTTCCATACCGCGAGGAGATACCTTTGTAGCCTCTATTCAGGCAGCCTCGATCATTTCCAAGGTTATTCGGGATAAGATAATGATAGAATATGATGCCATCTATCCTGAATATGGTTTTGCCAAACATAAAGGCTATGGCACAGAATTACACCTTCAGTCCATGGAAAGGCACGGTGTTTGTAATATTCATCGAACAACTTATGCACCTGTCAGGGAGTTGCTAATCAGACGGGTACGATTGTCAGGTAGTGGTAAGGCATGCCTTGCCACTACAAATCCTGTCGGAAAATCGTTAATCAAGCAGGTGCTGGGGAATAAAGGGAAGATAGTTTCACAACGATTAGGAGTCAAGAAAAAATAAGTTGTACACCAAGAGCCACTGAGACGCTTGGCTGGCAAGGCGTGAGAAGCGAGCATACTACTGTCTTAACAATTCTCAAGTGTCGGTAGGCAGTAATTCTCATTATGAACCGCAGAGACGCAGAGTCGCAGAGATTTTTATATGCTTCACTCAGCGTTTCTTCTCTGTGACTCTGCGTCTCTGCGGTGAAAAAATATCAAAATGAGAATTACTACCATTGCGTCAGTTTAAGGTTGTTGAGACACTACTGTATGTAAGCGACGAACAACGAAGCCAGTCAAGATGTATCGGTGGCACGACTGTACAAGTTATTTTTTCTTGACGACTTAGAGGGTATACCTAATTAATGACACTTGAGAGAATAAAACTTGGACAATATGGTGAGGATACAGCAGCTAAATATCTTTTGAAACAAGGGGTAAAGATATTAGAGAAAAATTATCGATGTGGGTATGGAGAGATTGATATTATTGCTAAGGATAGGGATACTCTGGTGTTTGTAGAGGTAAAGACAAGAAAAACCTCAACATATCTATCTCCTTTTTTAGCGGTTAACAAACACAAACAACTCCAGATTTCAAAGGTGGCTTTGCATTATCTTTTGGAGAAAAAAATACAAGCGATACCTTGTAGATTTGATGTGGTGATTGTGGTGGATGAAGATATCCAGTGGATACGGGGTGCGTTTGAACGCAGGGTGTAGGGGGTCGTTTGGAGTTGAATAATGTTAGCATGTGTAAAAAGTGGGGGAATTCTTGGGATAGATGGCTATATTATTGATGTTGAGGTAGATGTTTTTCCATCCCTTCCCCTTTTTAATATTGTTGGTTTACCGGATTCTGCGGTAAAAGAGAGTAAGGAACGGGTTAGAACTGCAATTATTAATTCTGAATTTGAGTTTTCAGAAAAATATCGTTTAACGGTAAATCTGGCTCCAGCTGATGTCAAAAAAGAAGGGGCATCTTTGGATTTACCAATTGCTGTGGGCATTTTGATTGCTACCCGGCAGATTCGAGCAGACTCCTTGCATGAGTTCGTTATTGTAGGAGAGCTATCCTTAGATGGTAGTATAAGACCGATTAAGGGGGGCATATCCATTGCTTTGGCTGCAAGGGATGCAGGAATAAAAGGGATACTTGTCCCTGAGGCGAATGCACAAGAGGCAAGTGTTGTTGAAGGGATAGAGGTATATCCGGTTAATACCTTGGTTGAAGTAGCAAGGTATTTATCTGGAGAGCTTGAGATTAAGCAGTATCAGGTTGATATAAAGAAGATCTTTTCTCAAGATACTCAAGATTATCCTGATTTTGGAGAGGTAGGCGGACAAGAGCATGTTAAGAGGGCATTGGAGGTAGCAGCAGCTGGTGGACATAATGTGTTGATGATCGGTCCTCCAGGCTCAGGTAAAACTATGTTGGCCAGACGAGTGCCATCTGTCCTGCCTGATTTTGTTTTGTGTGAAGCTATTGAGGTAACAAAGATTTATAGTATTATGGGGCTTTTGCCACGGGGTAAGGCTTTATTAACCACCAGGCCATTTAGAGCACCACACCATACTATTTCTGATGCAGGATTGGTGGGTGGTGGACACAATCCCAGACCAGGTGAAATAAGTCTTTCTCATCATGGTGTTTTGTTTCTGGATGAGTTGCCTGAATTTCCCAGAAAGGTACTCGAATCAATGCGTCAACCACTTGAAGATAGGATTGTAACTATTTCTCGTGCAAATGGACGGGTAGCATTTCCGGCTAATTTTATGTTAATATCAGCCATGAATCCGTGCCCATGTGGGTATTTGACAGATTCAAGTAGAGAATGTACCTGCACACCTGTCCAGATACAAAAGTACTTAGCAAAGATTTCAGGTCCATTATTGGATAGAATAGATATCCATATTGATGTACCAAGGGTTAAATATGATGATCTGGCACATCATCATGATACCCATCGTTCTAATGATATGCGTCAAAGAATAAATTGTGCCAGAGATATTCAATCGCAAAGATTTAAGGATAGTGCTATCTATACTAATAGTCAGATGAGTGCACGGCATATTAAAAAATATTGTCAGATAAATGAAAAGGGCGGAGAGATGTTAAGGAATGTGATTGATAAATTGGGTTTCTCTGCCAGGGCATATGATCGTATTCTCAAGGTTTCAAGAACCATAGCTGACCTTGAGGGAAGTCCTGCTATTTCCGAGTCTCATATCTCTGAGGCAATTCAATATCGAAGCCTTGATCGGGAATGGTGGAAGATGTAGGGAATTAGGCTGTAGACTGTTAGACTGTAGTGTCGTGTCAACTCTTAATTGTCGGTAGGCAGTAATTCTCATTATGAACCGCAGAGACGCAGAGTCGCAGAGAATTTTATATGTTTCACTCAGCGTTTCTTCTCTGCGACTCTGCGTCTCTGCGGTGGAAAAATATCAAAACGAGAATTACTACCATTGCGTCAGTTTAAGGTTGTTTAGTCTGTAGGTAGAGATTAATAGGCTAAAAAGCCTAAAATATTATTACAATTAAAGGAGGCGATGAGAAAAGATGCGACAGTATCACCAAATTATATGTTGTGCTGGAATACTTATCTTTGGGGCTACTCTTGCTATAGCCTCACCAGATGAAACAACCACAATAGAGGAATTACAGGCTAAGGTAGAGGCAGCGTGGGCATCAGAGGCAAGGGCATTGGCAGAAACAGAGGGAGCTGGAATTGCAGAGGCAGAGGCAATAGCTGATTCTAAGGTAGCTGAGGAGTCTCTTGCTCAGGCAGAGGCTATATCCAGGGCACTTTATGCCTCTAAGAAAAAAGTGATTGCCCGGGCAGAGGCAGCTGTATCAAGCGAAAAGATGGCTATGGCTGCAGCTGAAGCGGCTCGAGCTTCGGAAATAAGTGCCAATGTTGCCCTTGAGGATGCTATTTCTGCTGAGGCTAAACTAAAGGCAGAATTTGGTGCAGCCAAACAAGATGCAGAAATATCATGGACAGAGGCTAAAACACATAAGGAAACTGCTGAAAAGTTTCTCTCCATAGCATCTAATGCTTTGGCACAGGGCTCGACTGGAAAATCAGTAGAATTTTCTACTAAAGCTAAGTCTGAGGTTGAGGTAGCAAAGGCTTGCGACGAAAAAGCAAGATATAAGGATAGAATAGTTGATGAAATAGCAAGAAGGATGCGGTTGGCAATTGAATCTATCTCTGCTGCTACGGCAAAAGTAGAGGCAACTGCTGAAATGGCAAGGGCATCAGAGGCTAAGACAATTGCCCAGTCTCAAGCTGCCAGGGCTGCAGAAGAAGAGGCAAAGGCAATAGTTGAGGCTACTGAAAGGGCAGAGGCAAAGGCATTGGCTTCAGCTGAAGGATCTCGAGCAGCAGCCAGATGGTCCGCAGTAAAGATAACCTCTGCAAAAATGGCTCAAACAAAGGCTATGGCTGAGGCAAATGCAGGTAAAATAGCTGAGGAACAGGCAAGAATGGCGGTAGAAAGGGCAAGATTAGAAAGGGAAAAGGCAACCTCTATCTTGATAGATGCTCAAAAAGCAGTTAAGGGTAGTTTTTAAGTAAATTATTTTATTTAAGGAGGAAGATTTATGACAAAGCGAGACTTGGTTGTAAAGATTGCACAGCAGACAGGATTAAGGCAGGATGATGTTAAAAATGTGGTTGAAGGTGTGCTGGATGGAATTACTGATGCATTAGCAGCTGGGGATAAGGTAGAGTTAAGGGATTTTGGAATATTTAAGGTAAAATCACGAAGATCAAGGGTTGGAAGAAATCCTCGCACTGGTACGGTTGTTCCCATTGAATCTAAAAGGGTCTCTACCTTTAAGCCTGGAAAAATAATGAAGGAACGCGTGGCTGAGTTTTAGGTTTGTGGAGTTTTATAGATGATTCAGAAAAAGAAGGCACATATCATTACTTATGGCTGTCAGATGAATAGGTATGACTCAGAGGTTATATCCCGTATCTTAGAGGCTGAGGGATATGAAGTAACAGAGGATGAAGAATGTGCCTCTTTTATCTTGATTAATACCTGCAGTATCCGTAAACATGCAGAGGATAAGGTCTTAAGCAAACTTGGAAGACTATCTGTCAGGAAAAAAAATACTCCAGAGCTAAGAATAGCTGTATGTGGTTGTATGGCACAGCGACTTGGAAACAAATTGACACATAGATTCCCTGAAATAGAATTTGTTCTTGGGACAAGTATGATTGCTGAATTGACCAATATCCTTAAGGTGAATGGAAGGGACAACCCCCTAACCCCCCTTATTAAGGGGGAAAAGATTTATACAGGGGAGTCTTCTTGTCTGTATCCTCCCACTGTTATCCATGAAAATGGATTAAAATCTTTTGTTGCGGTTATTCTTGGGTGTGATAATTATTGCTCTTATTGTATCGTGCCTTTTGTGCGTGGCAAACCAAGAAGCAGAAATAAGATAGAGGTAATAAGAGAGATAGAGGAATTGGTAAGGTCAGGTTGCAAGGAAATAACCCTTTTGGGTCAAAATATACTTGCTTATGGTCGCGATATTAATGAGAGCTTTAGTGAATTGCTTAAGGGTGTCCATGCTATTGATGGATTGATGAGAATCCGTTTTCTTACCTCACATCCAAGGGATCTTACTGCGGATTTAATAGATATATTCTCTGAATTTCCAAAGGTTTGTGAACATTTCCATTTGCCGGTCCAATCGGGTTCAGACCATGTTTTAGGGCTTATGGGAAGAGGCTATACAGTTTCGCACTATAAACAAATAGTAGAGAAAATTCGTCAGAAATATTTATGCCCGTCTATTACCACGGATCTGATTGTAGGCTTTCCTGGCGAGACATCAAATGACTTTGATGATACTATGCGGTTGGTAAGGGAGATATGGTTTGATACAGCCTTCTGTTTTAAGTATTCTCCAAGAGAGGGTACACCTGCCTGTAAATTTCAAGATCAATTGCCTGAAGAAGAAAAAACCCGGAGATTAAAAGAGTTGTTGTCCGTGCAAAAGGATATTACTCTACAGATAAATCAGGCTATGGTTGAAGGGGTTCAAGAGATTTTGCTTGATGAAAAAAATCCAAGAGAGGGAGCCCCTCTGGCAAATGATGACTCTTTACTTGGGCGAACAAGGGGTGATAAGGTTGTAGTTGTTTCTACAAAGAGAGGTAGCACCTCTGGCACGCACAGAATAGGGGATATTGGCATGGTAAGAATTGTTAAAGCAGATAATTGGAGCTTACAGGGAGAGTTTGTGGACGAATGAAGATTTCCATAATAAGCATATTTAATTCTTTGATCTTAGGGTTGATTGTACTTCTGGCTATATTTATTTTTCTGTCCAATTCTGATTGGTTCTGGGATATGGTAAGCCCTATATTTTATAAAGAGATCATCTATAAGTATAGCGAGATGTATGAAGTTGACCCGCTTTTAGCCTCTGCTGTTATTAAGGTAGAATCAAACTTTCAAGCCTATGCTCAATCACCCAGGGGTGCAATGGGGTTGATGCAGATTATGCCTGAAACAGGAAAAGAGATGGCAAGAAGGCTAAAAATAAAGCCTTTTGTTGCCTCTGACCTGAACAATCCAGAAATAAATATCAAAATAGGGCTTTATTATCTTACAAGATTGAAGAAGCAGTTTAATGGAGATGTGTATCTTGCCCTTGCTGCATATAACGGCGGTTCGGCTAATGTGCAAAAATGGTTGGCTGAAAAGAAGATAGATACAGATGGTGTTGTAGATCAAATACCATTTGAAGAGACTAAGGGGTTTGTTCAGAAGGTAATGCGAAATTATGAATGGTTTAAGAATGTACAACAGGTGAAGAAGATGTTGCAGTTCAGGAAGAAGGAAGATTAACCGCGAAGGCACTAAGGGTCTGTCACAAAATAACTGTTACATTCGGTTGCCGCTTCATCTCGTCCAGCGGCGTTGTGCTCCTTAATGCATAGCTCACTATGCCTTAAGGAGCATGCCTTGCTGGACGAGCGAATCGACAACCTCGATGTTACACATTTATTTTGTGACAGACCCTTATTTCTGGCATAAAACTAAACACTGTCTGTTCTGGTTTATGAAACGGCACTTGAT
>JAZDHC010000052.1:0-6454 GCA_043806395.1 Candidatus Desantisiibacteriota bacterium
TTATGAACCGCAGAGACGCAGAGTCGCAGAGAATTTATATGCTTCATTCAGCGTTTCTTCTCTGCGACTCTGCGTCTCTGCGGTGGAAAAATATCAAAATGAGAATTACTACCATTGCGTCAGTTTAAGGTTGTTGAGACAGTAGGACGAAAGACGGCAAGTGCAAAGTTCACTTTTGAAGATAAAGGAAATGAACCAGTGAATGAAGAATGTCCGCAATCTGGTATGACTGAAAGAATGGTGGAAGGTGCTGAAACTAAAGGCGATAGGACACTATCGCTACTATGGAATGAGTGGCAATATGCCAGCAATGAAGATGTTCTATAGCAAAGTGATATGGCTTGCCCACAAGTGGATAAACAGGCGTAGTCAAAAGACAAGCTACAACTGGAAACAGTTCCTGAATTTCGTGAAGTATAACCCATTGCCATTACCGAAGATATATCACTTGACATATACTCTATCCTCGTAATGATGATGTGTTCCTGAAGAGCCGTGTGAGGGAAAACTTCAAGCACGGTTCTGTGAGGGGCATTAAGCAATCAAAAGGAGGTTGTAAAAGATGTCTACTCGACAAAATCTCTTTTTTTGAATCATGCTCAATAATACAAAAAATAATTCAACCTCAAAGAGGTGGAATTGCTATAATGGAGGTACGAAATGGCCGACGAAATTCAATTACCCTTTACAACTGGTCGCCAAAAGGCAGCCGCAATCTTGATTGTTCTTGGAGCAGATATCTCTTCTGAGGTATTTAAGTATCTAAAAGAAGAAGAAATGGAAGTAATAACCAAAGAGATAGCTCAAATTCGCAAGATAACCCATAGCCAGAAAATAGCTTTATTGCAAGAATTTTACAGTCTGATGATGGCTCAGGAATTTATTATTCAAGGGGGAATGGAATATGCCCGAGCACTATTAGTACAAGCCTTGGGAGAAGAGAGGGCAAATGCCTTTATTAATGAGGTAGCAGGGATAAGAAAGGAACCGTTTGATTTCTTAAAGAAGATGGATACAAAGCAGATACTTCTCTCTATTCAACATGAACATCCTCAAACAATTGCTGTAGTTTTAGGACACCTTACACCAGAGAAGGCAGCAGCTTTGATTACTCAATTACCACCAGAGGTTCAGGTTGATGTATCCAGAAGATTAGCCTTGATGAGTTCATCATCCCCTGATGCCCTTGGAAGGGTAGAATCAATGCTTGCAGCCAGAATGGAGGGTGGTGTGGCTGTAGAGACAAAAGGAAAGGATATTGGCGGTATTATGGCTATTGTGGATCTCTTGAATCAGGGCGACAGGGAGATGGAACAAACCATCTTAGATGGTATATCAGAACAGGACCCAGAGCTTGCAGAAGAGATAAAGAAGAGGTTGTTTACCTTTGATGATATTGTTAAACTTGATGATAGATCAGCTCAAAGGGTTTTAAGAGAGGTAGATATAAGAGACCTTGCCCTGTCAATGAAGGGTGCATCTGAAGCTGCCAAAAATATGGTGCTTAAGAATATGCCTAAGCGAGCAGCTGCCATGCTTAAGGAAGAAATAGACTTTCTTGGTCCTGTGCGAGCACAGGATGTTGAAGCGTCTCAGGAAAAAATCGTCAATGTCATCAGGCAGCTTGAAGATTCTGGAGAAATAATTGTTTCTCGTGGCGGTGGTGGCGGTGGCAGTGGAATGATTTCGTAGAAAATTAATATTCTTGTAGGGGCAGACCTGTGTGTCTGCCCTGATATTTTATGCCCTGATAATTTACGGAGGAATATCTTGGGAATCCATAAGTCTTCTACTCTCCCACAAAATGGGAAGTTAATTATCCTTGATCCAGAAAAGATAGCACAAGGCGGACAGTTTGAGATTCTGGAAGAAAAGTTGCAGAAGGCTCGAACGCAATTAATAAGGCTTGAGTTTGAAATTCAGGATGCAGAAAACAGGGCACAAGAACTGCGGAAAAATCCATTAATAGCTGTAAAAAAAGAAGTGGAGGAGAAAAGAAAAGAGGCGGAAAAAGAATCAAACAGGATAAAACAAGAGGCAAATGTCATTCTTGAAGAGGCTGAGGAGAAGGCAAAGAAGATAACCTCTGAAGCCGTTGATAGGAATAAAGAACAGGCTGAGGAGATTCGTAAGCAGGCACATGAAAGCGGATTTACTATAGGCAAACAAGAGGGATACGATGCTGGATACAAGACTGCAGGAGAAAAATTTCAGGCATTGCTATCTCAGGTTGAGATGGTGCTAACTGAGGCAAAAAAGGAAAAGGAGAGGATATTTCAAAAGGCTCAAGGGGATATGTCTGAAGAGATAGTTGAACTGGCGATATTGATTGCTAAAAAAATAATTAAAACAGAAATATCAGCCAATCGAGATATAATTGTAGCAAACATCAAAGATGCACTGAGCAAGATGAAATGTCAGGGGGAAATAACTATCAGGGTAAACCTTGTTGACCTTCAGCATGTGGAATCTATGAAGGATGAATTGTTAGGCATTGCCGCTGGATTAAAAGGGATTCATTTTCATGATGACCCATCTATTGAATCAGGTGGGTGCAAGATAGAAACGACACTCGGCATTATAGATGCAACCATGGATGCTCAGATGGAAAGGGTGGAACAGGAATTGAGGAATCAATGAAAACAGTTATCTCTAAATACAAAGAAAAATTAGAACGAATAGAAACCATTCAGCTTAAAGGCAAGGTAAAGCAGGTAATTGGCCTATTAATTGAATCAGCCGGACCGCCTTGTGCCCTTGGCGAGGTATGTCTGATTCGTTTTGCTTCAGGGACAAGAATAAAGGCAGAGGTTGTGGGATTCAGGGAGGATAGGATTCTGCTCATGCCTCTTGGAGAAATGGAAGGAATAGCCCCAAACTGTGAGGTTATTTCTACTGGCAGTGCTTTTAATATACCAGTAGGAGAGGAATTACGAGGAAGGATCCTCGATGGATTAGCAAGACCAATAGATGGTCTTGGACCACTCCTCTGTACTCAAGAATACCCTGTCCTTAACCCACCCCCGGATCCAATCTGTAGACCAAGAATTAAAGAGGTATTACCCTTAGGGATTAGAGCCATTGATGCTATCCTGACCGTAGGAAAGGGGCAACGATTTGGCATATTTTCTGGAAGTGGGGTAGGCAAAAGCACCCTGATGGGTATGGTTGCCAGAAATACCAGGGCAGATATAAATGTTATTGGCTTGATTGGGGAAAGGGGAAGAGAGGTTAATGATTTCATTGAAAAAGACCTTGGAGAGGAAGGATTAAAGCGATCTGTGGTAATTGTAGCGACATCAGAGCAGGCTCCATTGCTCAGATTAAAAGGGGCATTTGTTGCCACTGCTATTGCTGAATTTTTTCGGGATCAGGGTTATGCCGTTATGCTGATGATAGATTCTATTACCCGATTTGCACGGGCACAGCGAGAGGTTGGTCTCTCTATTGGCGAGCCGCCAACAACTCGTGGATTTACCCCTTCAGTTTTCACCATTTTACCCAAACTTTTAGAAAGGGCAGGGACTTCCTCTACGGGAACCATTACCGGACTCTATACCATTCTTGTAGATGCAGACGATATGAACGAACCCATAGCAGATAATACCAGAGCAATCTTAGATGGACATGTGGTTCTCTCCCGTGATCTGGCACATAGAAATTATTATCCTGCAATTGATGTGCTATCAAGCATTAGCCGGGTAATGATTGATATTGTTGATGCCAGCCATGATCAGGCAGCCAGAAGATTAAAAGAAATCGTTGCCATTATAAAAGAGTCTCAGGATCTGATAAATATTGGGGCATATGTAAAGGGATCAAACCCGAAGATTGATTATGCTCTTTCCAAGATTGAAGAGGTAGAGGAGTTTCTTAAACAAGGAATATATGAAAAAGCAGATTACCAGATGACTATAAAAACCTTGCTGAAAATATTTGGGGAAGAGGAAGGGACGCAAGGGTAAGGCTCTATCTGAACTACCCCTCATTATCCCACACTCCCCAACGCAATCCTATCCCTGAACTCATAGAAAAATGTTTTTTTGATATTCTGATGGTCAATATCTGTCAAAAATGGGTCATTTTTTAGCAAGGCAAACGCCTCTTTTCTTGCTGATTCAAGTATTTGGGCATCATAAATAATATTTGCCAGCTTTAGTTCCGGCATTCCATGCTGCCTTGTGCCAAAGAATTCCCCGGGACCTCGTATCTCCAGATCAACCTCTGCTATCTTGAAGCCATCATTTGTTTCACACATGGTCTGGAGTCGTTTTGCCCCCTTAAAGATTGTGTCATCCATTTGATTAAGCGGCATATTGGAATTAACCATACTTGCTATTTTTTCAGTAGCCATAAGGATGCAGTAAGACTTATTGCTGCCCCTTCCTACCCTGCCCCGCAGTTGATGAAGTTGGGCAAGTCCAAACCGCTGAGCATGTTCAATGAGCATAATCGTAGCATTGGCTACATCAATCCCAACCTCAATTACCGTAGTCGAGACAAGGATGTTTATCTGATGCTTATAAAAGGCAGCCATGGTTTCATCCTTTTCCTGTACCTTCATCTGCCCATGAAGAAGACCAAGCTGAAACTCCGGGAATACAATTTTTAATTCTTCAAACGATGTTACCGCAGCCTTGAGATCCATCTCCTCTGATTCTTCAATCAGGGGATAGACAATATATGCCTGTCTCCCGTCTGACACCTCCTGACGGATAAAGGCGAATATCTTATCCATGCTTTGCTCGGACCTGCAACGGGTAATAACAGGCAGTCGAAGGGGTGGCAATTCATCAATGACAGAGGTGGAAAGATCGCCATAGAGGGTCAGTGCCAATGTTCTTGGGATAGGGGTGGCAGTCATCACCAGAATATCAGGTGTAATCAATTGACCATCCTTATCCCTTGCCTTTTCTTTCAAGGCAGCCCTTTGAACAACCCCAAACCTATGCTGTTCATCAATGATACACAAACCAAGCTGCTTAAATATTACAGCATCCTGGATAAGGGCATGGGTGCCAATCAAGATATCTATTTCACCCTCTTTTGTCATAGCAAGTAGCTTGTCTCGTTGTCGTTTCTTAGTACTGCTGGTTAATACCCCAAGCCGTATCTCTAATGGCTGCAAAAGGTGAGAAAGTGTCAGGAAATGTTGTTCAGCTAATATCTCGGTGGGTGACATAAAGGCTGTTTGATAACAATTTTCACAAGCAATCAAGGCAGCACAGGCAGCAACCACGGTCTTACCAGAACCAACATCACCATGAATAAGCCGATTCATGGGTACAGGTTGAGACATGTCATCCAGTATCTCTTTTATCACCCTTTTTTGTGCCCCAGTCAGGGTAAAGGGCAGGGAATTGATAAATGTGTCTACTAATTTCCCACCTATAAAATATCGTATCCCCTTCTCTTCTGTAGCCATCTTTTTTTGAGAGATACCAAAGGCAAGCTGAAGAAGAAAAAATTCATTAAAAACCAGCCTGTTTCGTGCCTTTTTATATTCTTCATGGCTTTCAGGCAAATGGATATTTTTTAATGCTGCGAGATAATCTGGCAGTTGTTGCCGTAACAGTATCTCGGCTGGCAGCATATCAGGGATATTGGAAAATTTCTCAAGAGCCTGCTGTACTGCCTGACGAATCATCCTTTGACCAATAGATGCAGGTACCTTCTCGGTTAATGGATAGATAGGAACGATTCTATTGGTATGCAATAATTCCCTTTCTTTTTCATCGATTATCTCATACTCAAAATCAGTAACCTGAATCTCGCCCTGATACCGACGGATACGACCAGTAACAAATACCTTTGTTCTGGGAGGAAGTATTTTGTCCATACTGTACCCACCAAAAAAGAGGAGATACACATAACCCGTGCCATCAGAAACACATGTTTTGGTAAGCTTTATCCCCTTGCGATGGAATGCGGCAGTGGTATGCCCAATAACTATGCCGGAAAAGGTTTCTCTTTGTCCATTCTGAAGGGAGAATATTCGATTTACCTTGCTTCTATCCTGATAATCCCTCGGATAATAGGTCAAGAGGTCATAAATGGTTTTTATTCCAAGGCATTCAAACTTTTTAGCCTTTGCCTCACCCACCCCCTTGAGATATTGAATTGGCTCGTTTAACTCGTGTAATAAATTCATGAATATTATTATACCTCTTGTTAGCCAGTAGCAAGTGCCACGCTATTTGTTTGTGTTATGCTCTCTGTGGTTCTTTCCTTGTCCATTCGTAACTACTCAGCGAAGGGAATTTACCACAAAGAAACAGAGAAGAATTAATCCGCAGATTACGCAGATGTTCTAATACAAAGAAAGACAACAAATAAAAAAATCTGGGATGGTTCACTTTTGTTTGAAAGCTTGCGAATAAAAGGATAAGATAGCTTTCATAGGAAAATGGACGATTATGAACCGTCCCAAAAATCTTAATCTGCGTAATCTGCG
>JAZDHC010000053.1:0-5565 GCA_043806395.1 Candidatus Desantisiibacteriota bacterium
AAATGTGTAAGATAGAGATTTGCCACTAAGACACCAAGACACTAAGAAAACACTAAGAATATCTTCCTTTGTGTATTCCTTCGTGCCTTTGTGCCTTTGTGGCTAATCCTTTCCACTTTCCACAAGATATTGAGCAGTTACAATTTTTGCACCTATCCAACCATACTCCATTCCAGAAGGAGATCTATATCCGTATTTAGAATCTTAAACACAGGCTGTACCCTCAAAACAATGTCATAGCTACCAGGCTGTTCCTTGCTTGCAGTGATCTGGACAGCTACGCATTCATCAGGCGTAATCACATCAGGTAGAGAGATAAAAGATAATACCTTATCATGAAGTACCTTTTCCATCTCTTCTGGTGATAGGTCAGTATTTATTTCTATCTTATTAAGATAATGACTCAAACGACCTGCAAATAATTGATATGACAGGGTGGCATGGCTAATACTTTCAGAAGTAGATGCCATGTCTTTATACTTCTCAGGAAAATGAGTGGTAGCCATTGAATGGACGAAAGCAGAAGTGCTGTCAGTCCGACAGGCTAACAGACTCATTCCCATCTCTGCAAATTCTGGTTGTTTCTGTTCAGGCATTAGAATCTCCAGAGGAATAATCGTCTTCTGTGTCTGGTTAACCTGATATTCATGGGTTGGAAGGGAATTTAGCACTTCTTCTGTTTTTTGACCACAACTATTGATACACCAACCATTCTCAGCAAAGTCTGCAACAAGAATGCTACCTATTGCCCAAACAGCATTTGCCCAGAGATATTTTCGTGATTCATTGGTCTGTTCCTCAAACATAAATCCCTCTGCAAGATTCGTGCTGTTCTTGTAGGGTTCTCGCAGCAAGAAACGATTTACCGTAAGTACTACCCACAAAGATTCTTCGGTTTTCCTGAAACTATTCCATTTGATATATTCTGGTCCATTAAATTTTTCCTTGAGCATAGGGAGTGCAGGTAGTCGAATAAATGATTTTAGTCCAAAAAATTCAGGAGCAGTTGAGGTAATAAATGGTACTTGCAAGCTTTGCGCCATTTTGCTTATATCCTTAAACAGTTCAATATCTTGTGGTAACCGATCAAATTGATAATCCCCAATCATCACAGAAAGAGGAGTAGGGGTAAGCTTATCATATTCTGGCTTAAACACATGGGTATAGATAATATCCCTTAATTGCTCCTTTGAAACATTTAATATTTCAATCCTTATGTTTTTATGAAAATTTGTATTATCAATTAGAAATTTCAAGCCCCGCCATGCAGATTCAAGGCTCTGGAATTTTGGCTGATGAAGGATTTCATTAAGCTGTGAGTTTAGCAAGGCATCTATTTCACCAATGAATATCTCAAGCAGCTGGTTTACTCCTGTTGGCTGTGGCTGTACAATCTGTGCAATGAGATTATCAAAGGCTGCGAAGATTCCGGATTTCCCTGGCATTGTGCCCGTAGGAATCTCTACCATCTCAAATAATGAATCCAGAGGGTCATTTTTGGTTGCTGGCTCTGGGGAGGATACTGCCGCAGGTGAAGATATAGTTGTGTGAAACTGGGAAAGGAGCGTAGAATCCCCTTTCATATTCTTGATACGCCGTACAAACTCTTGCCCGGACAACTCCTGCTTGCCAAGGGCAACAAGAAGATCTCGTATCTCCATCAATTCTGAAAGCACGGACACCTGAGGGATAATTTGTTCTGGACAGAAGGAATTAATTCCCCTGAATTCTAATTTTACCATAATCTCTTTTGGTGTTTGGTCAATCTTATTGGGAATACAGAAATTAAGTTGAGGGCAAAGAAGATGCATTACCTCATTGAAATTATTTTTATTGATATTAACAGGTGTATCCATTTCTGGAGCATTTGGGGTAAGATCAGACAAGACAAGAACTTTAAGTGGCATTTGCTCCTCAATCAAGGTACTGTTTTCTACCCCTATGGGGTTAATTTTAATATCCATGTTACTTTTCCTCCTGAATTGATATGAATTACCATTCTATTTTAATACTTTTTTTGGTATGAGTCAAGTATTATTTTCATAATAACGAAAAACACTATAAATTTTTATTGACAAAATGATGTTTCTTTGATAGAATCATATTGTTGATAATTTACGGTGTAAAATTCTTTCTATGGAGGTAATAAAATGGCTGGCAAAAGTTTTCAGGATGAAATTCCACCATCAAGGGTTAACATCAAATATGTTAATGCTACTAAGGGTGCAAAAGAGGCACTTGAAATTCCATTCAAGCTCTTAATGATTGGAGATTATACCCTTCGAAAGGATGAAACTCCTTTGGAAGAACGGAAAAAACTAAATATTAATAAAACTACCTTTTCTACGGTAATGAAAGAACAAGGGCTTAATCTCTCAATGGTTGTGCCTAATAAACTTGTTGAAGAAGAAGGAAGTGAGATGAAGGTATCCCTGAAGTTTGATGATTTAAGTTCATTTGAACCTGATGCTGTTGCTCATCAGATTCCAGAATTAAATGATATGCTTAAGATACGGGAATTACTTAAGGATCTGAAAGCCAGGGTTATAACCAATCGGAAATTTAGAGAGGAATTGGGGGGGATATTGAAGGATAAGGATAGCATGGATGCTGTCTTGAAACAGCTTGATGAAATTGCACCCCTTCAATAATATTTACAACTACTTAAGGAGGACTAAAGATTATGTCAGAAGAAAAAGAACTTGCCAAAACCCAATCAGAAGGTGTTGTTCAGGAGAAGAGTCTTTTGGAATCATTGTTTGATAAGGTAGATGTCTCTGTCCCTGAAAAATCTGGAACTATTGATAGTGAACAAACTGGTGATAGATTGTCTCTTGCGATGAATTATTTTCTGCGGGCTATTACTGGTTCAGGACAAAAGATAGAAAAGCTTGATAAGGTAGTTGTTGATGATGTGATTGCTCAGATAGATAAGAAAATTAGTGATCAGGTTAATAGCATTATGCATCAGACGGAATTTCAAAAATTAGAGTCTGCGTGGAGAGGGCTTAAATTCCTTATAGACCAAACAGATTTTAATGCCAATGTCAAGATTGAGATTCTTAATGTTTCCAAAGAAGAGTTAAGAGAGGATTTTGAAGATTCACCAGAACCTGTACAATCTGGTCTTTACAGACAGATATACATTGATGAATATGACACACCAGGCGGAGAACCAATTGGAGCCATAATAGGTAATTATGAATTTGATTGTTCTCCACAAGATGTAACATTATTACGAAATGTTTCCAAGATTGCTGCTGGCACCCATGCACCTTTTATTGCCTCTGCTGGCAAGGAATTCCTGGGAGTAAAATCAGTTGACGATATTCCTCTCATCCCTAATCTGGCTGAAATCTTTGAAAAGAGTGAATATCGAGCATGGAATGGATTCCGTGAGTCAGAGGATTCTCGTTATATAGGACTTACCCTGCCCAGATTTCTTCTAAGATTACCCTATGGAAAAGATACTATTCCTGTAAAGGAATTTAATTTCGAGGAAGATGCTTCAGGTAGTCATGAAAAATATTTATGGGGTAATGCCTCATTTGCCATGGCTTCCAATCTGATGAGGAGCTTTTCTGCTCATGGATGGTGTCTAAATATTCGTGGGCCCCAAGCAGGAGGACTTGTGGAAAATCTGCCTATTCATGTCATTAATGATGACATAAAGATTCCTACAGAGGTACTTATCTCTGATCGAAAGGAATTTGAGTTTGCAGAATTAGGATTTATTCCCATGAGTTTTTATAAAAACAAAGATTTTGCTTGCTTCTTTTCAGCTCACTCCGCACAAAAACCTAAAAAATATAAGGATGCTATTGCTACAGCCAATAGTAAATTATGCGCCAACATGCCATATCTTTTCCTTGTTTCTCGATTGGCACACTACTTAAAAGTAATTCAACGAGAGAATATTGGATCTGCAAAGGAAAAAGATGACCTTCAAAAAGAGCTTCAGGATTGGATATCCGGACTGGTTACTACTATGAAAAATCCAGGACAAGATCTTAAGGCAAGATGCCCTTTGAGTGCAGCATCGATTAAGGTAACTGATTTTGATGACAATCCTGGATTCTATCAGGTAGAGATGCAGGTAAAACCTCACTTTCAAGTGGAAGGGGTTAATGTTGACTTATCTCTTGTCTCTCAACTCCCGAAGGCAAAATAGATTTAGTTAACATTATTCATAGGAAAAAGGAGGTAGGAATAGGAAGAAGCAGGGAGTATTGCTAAAAATATTAACACTGACAAGGAGAAAAAAATTATGCCAATGCCAGCATATATGGATCTGGGTAGTGAAATACCAGGTTCTGTAACAGTAGCAGGAAGAGAAAATCAGGTGGAGATCTTAGCATTTAGTCATAGGCTTTTTATGCCTACGGATGTAAAGGATGGTACTGCAGCAGGAACAAGAAAACATGAATCACTCATTGTCACCAAGAATACTGATAAATCCAGCCCTAAGTTGTATGAATACCTTTGTAATGGGAAAAAAATTCCTCTGGTAGTGATTCATTGGTATATGATTGATTCAGGTGGGCAAGAAAAAGAATACTTTGCCCATAAACTCACAAATGCTCGAATTGTAGCCATAAAACCATGGATGCCTAATGTAGATGATAAGGCTACAGAAACATATAAGCATATGGAAGAAATTGAATTTCGATATGAAAAGATTACATGGACATATCTTGACGGTAATGTCGAATACAGTGATTCCTGGCTTGAAGGAAGATAAAAAAGGTGCGAGGTGTAGAGGTGAAAAACAGTTGCCTCACACCTCGCATTTTTTTTAAGTATGGTAATTATCTGAAGGGTTCAAATGTTGTAACCCCACCTTGCAAGATGTATATAGTCTTCAGCCTATCCTAAACACCTGAGTAGTTATCAAGTATGAATACAAGTGGATTCTTAGAACAAATCATGGGAGAAAAAGATAAGAGTGTAGTTGAGGCAATACAGGACCACCTTATTTTATTGTTGAATACCCGTCAGGGTTCCGTATCACATCTGCCAGATTATGGCTTGCCTGATCTCTCAATTGTATATAGTTCTTTCCCAAAATCTGTAGAATTCCTTCAACGATCTATAAAGGATACCATTGAAAAGTATGAACCACGACTACAAAATGTCAGGGTACAGATTCAACGGGAAGAGTATACGGTATTTGAGGTTGCCTTTAAGATTTCTGCTGAGGTTAATACAGAAGGCAAAATAGCCGAGATTCAATTTTCAACAACCATATCAAACACCGGTCGAACTAATGTAGAATTATAGAGAATAAGATAGTAACTACTTACCGCAGAGAACGCAAAGATTATAGTGATGAATAAGTTTATGCATTTTTTCTACGGTGAATCAATCTTTATTTTTTTATCTCATTGTTTTTTTGTGGTTAGAGGGAAATATAGGATGTGTCCCAATACTGTTCGGCACGATTCTTGCTTGTGATTTTGAGTATTAACTTAAAAATAGCAAGTTGTCAGTTTCAGGATTAAAATTATCCAAAAAATCGTTAAAGGAAGCAAAAATAAGATTTTGGCTTTTGAGGATATAGAGGGG
>JAZDHC010000054.1:0-9804 GCA_043806395.1 Candidatus Desantisiibacteriota bacterium
TTTTTATATTCCTCTTTGTGAGGGATTAACCATGTTACAATTTTACTATTTCTGATCCAATCACGCTTTGGCGTTTGAAGAGGTTCTCTGAAAATCGCACATCCATTCTTTTTAAGTATTCGCGAAATTTCCTTGACTGATTCTTCAACATTCACATGATGCAAAATATCCACTCCAACTATTATATCAAAAAAGTCTGGGGGATAATCAAGATTCTCCGATACTTGAACAGAAAATGTTACCTTGTCTGTTAACCCATATTTTTCAGCTAATATCATAGCGTTTTCAATGCGTTGGTCAGAAATATCGAACCCATATACTTGATAACCCATCCTCGCATATCTTAGTGCCTCAACACCATTTCCACAACCAAAGTCAAGTAGCTTTTGTTCGGGATGAATAAAATATTGTTGTACAAAATTATAAACAAACCCATAGGAATTCCAATGCCTGAAATTTCTCTTTGAATAGTGATCAAAATCAATTGTACTAATTAGCTTGTCCTTTTCATATTTATTTATTTGCTCTTTTTGATCGGTAGTTAATATCGGTAGTTAATTTTGATGGTTCCATGTTTGCTCTTTCCCTTTAAGAGATGAATTCAACATTCTAAAAGCGTTGTATAGGTGGTTCAATATTTATAAGATGTTATAACAATTCTTGATACAAAAACTTAACATAATTTTCAATACTTACAATCCTTACATTGGACGAAATTGCCTCATACAGCATGTCAACAACTTACAACATTTGTCAAGTCGTGAGTTTTGTAGCTATATCTTCCTGTTTTTCATCTCCACGGGTAAGATACTAAAGTCTTCCTCTTTTACATCAAGAGCCGACCACCCAAAGGACAATCGGCTCCTGATTTTTTCATTACCTTACTTTATCTAAGTTTCGCACAATCGTTCTCTTTTAACTCTTTCTACTTCTCCTTCTCATTACGCCAAAACCAGCTAAGCCTGCCAACACCAAACTTATAGTGCATGGTTCAGGAACTGCTTGTACCTCAAGTCTGCTTTCAACATAAAAGGTAGGTGCAACACTAACCACACCCGGAGAGGTAGGAACCCTCATCGCTATTGCCTGCACTCCTGTTGGAGGCTGGACAATCGTATTCCATCTATTATCCTGTGTTAAAGAAGAATTAAGAGGATCAAGAGCTACCTTACCTGTACCTCTACTAATTAAATCATCCACTATTGCCTTAGTATTACCAACATAATCATCATCAACAACACGAGCAGCAAAACCTACTCTCCCCCCAGACAGAACTACATTTGGAATTGGCCAGTTAGCAGCACCACCACCCCAAGCAGGCTGTAAGTCATTTACCATTTGCCAGTTAGAACCAGGTGCAGTCTCTGAACTCTTTCCTAATAGACCTGAACTTGATTCCAAATTAATATATGCTCTTACATTTGTCAACACATCGTTCGCATTGGCATACACATAATATCTTACATCCAGATATGTCTTTCCTGGAAGCAACATATACTCTACGCCTATTTCTGCATTAGCTATTGCTTTGCTAAATTGATACTTATTGCTATAAGTACCAATCGAATCTACCCACTTCGTACCAAGAGCATAAGCTGTTGGGCTATTCAATTGTTGAGCAGGATTAATTTGATCTGCAAACACAAAGAAACTAAAACTCTCCAGCAAGTTTACATCACCTACAAAACCTGCTGATGTTACTACCCCATCTTCAATCGTATACTGAACTATCGAATTATTTAAATTAATTGTTGTTGCTGAAACCTGACCAGTCCAACACAACAATCCTACAATTAACAATCCTAATAAACTTTTTCTCATTGTCATTTTCTCCTTTTTTTATCTATAAACATAACTACTATTTATCTTAAATTCGCCTCAATAATGAATAGCGAACCAATTTTTTTTATAACACCATTAAACATACACTATAATTTGCAATTTGTCAAGAAAAATTTTATCATTTTTTACGAGACCGTTGGTGAGCGTTGCGTAGCCCCCCTTGCCATATCTACACTCTCAGGCATTGTTTGACCCCATTTGCTGCCATGTTTTGTTTTGCTTGACATTTTGGAGTCCCATAAAACGCCCAAGCGGGTCATTAACCAACTGATTGACAGCTTTTCTTGTTGGTTGAGTAATTCTTTAATTAGAGCAATATAAACATAGCTAATTTTTCGAGTTTTTGAGCTTTGTTTTTCCATACAGATTCTCGTTCAACAGCTCGTGCATGTTGCGATTTCCAGTAGTTAGCTTGTTGACGAAGCTCAATCCATACTTCGTTAGTTTCTGTTTCTAAAGGTTTTATAAGCATGAATATATTATACCATAAAACGAAAGATGTGTCCAGTCTTTTTTAGAATATTTTTGAGGAAAGACTATAAGGTAGAACTGGGTTTACCGAATATTTACATTTATTGTAAGGACAGGGCTTGCCCCTGTCCGCTATAACCTTTCTTGTGCTTGGCTGTTGGACAAACAAGAACCCTTAAATTAATGGGCTTGAACCCATTCTTTATTTTAGGCAGAAAAAATGAATCATATTGTTTCTGAATAAAATATCCCGCTATTAAAACCAGTGGTAACCCGCAAAAAATGACATAGAGTGCTTTCAGCGACTTATCGGCCGGACAATAAATCTGTAACAATATGGTTAGAATAGGTCTGTGAAACAAGTAAACGCAAAAAGACGAATAAGAAATAAACCCGATAAATTTACTTTGTTTAATATTTTTCGATAATTTTGACAAAAAATATGCATTAATAACCGTTAAAAACATAATTACATTTAAAATAATTATATCCGCAAAAGAAATCTTCGAAAAAAGTGCAGGTTTTGCTGGAATGAATAGAACGGTTTTGGGATAAATAAATACTATGTACATGGTTGCGATTACAACTAAAGAAAAAAAAGAAAAAAGGAATCTTTTCAAGTTTATTTTTTCCAGTAATTCTGTCCTGGCTGATATTATACCTGAAATAAAAACCGGAAGATATAGAATAAATCTATAATCGCCAATACCCAGAAACATTTTTCCCAATAACCATAAAACCACGATCAGACATATTACGACACTCATTCTGATTTTTGAATTGCCACATTGAGAAATGATCGTAAAAATATAATAATATCCTAAAATTAACCCAACATACCATAATGTCTGAACCGGGTCGCAATATTTTGAGGACAAAATAACCTGCAACCCCAATAAATGAACTAAGATAGAAAAAAAATTCAAATGATCAATTGTATTCCTGAATAAAAAAATAAAACAACAATATGCTATAAAATATAAGGGGATGATCCTAATATATCTTTTAGATAGAAAGTTTACAACGCCCTTGAATCCCTTTATCCCTTGATTATTAAATTCAAGTAAAAATCCAGAAATAAAAATGAAAATTCCAAGTCCGAAATAACGGTTCAGAGTATTTATAAATGACATATCTGCATTTATACCGAAATTATTTAGGTTGTAAAAATTAATAATATAATCTTTAAGATGATGAAAAAAAATAATTATTATGGCAATCGACAGGCTGTTACGGAACTAAAGTTGTCGTAGGGACAGGGCTCGTCCCTGTCCGTAAAACGCATCAAATGGTCACAAACGCAACGGAATAATCAACAGACGGACACCCACAAGGGGATGTCCCTACGAAATACGGACAACATATTGTACGCATCTCCTGTCAAATTCCCATTCCGTAACAGCCTGCCGACCATTTTAATGCGGGTATTCAAGATAAAGTATCCTTTCCTGTCCATCTTTTTTCAACACCAATGAGTCTTTTGTAATCCGTACAGCCTGATAAGAATCTATGGTATCGTTACACCCAATTAGCATATTTTGAGCTTGATTGGATGCCTTTATTATGGCTATTGCTCCCTGTGACCCTTGAATTACTCCCTGAAGGTGATATGTTACCTCTGGAGGAGAAATTGGTGGATTGGTTTCTGTGATTAAATGACTCTCTATCCCTGGCAAGGACTCAACTGGTGTTTGCTTAATGAGTCCAAACAACCTGCCTGAAGACAATACAGCATATTCTTCCAGTTCTTTAGTCGGTGTCATCAAGGCAAGGGGTAGCTTTATCCTTGTAGCTTTTACCCCCTGCACACCCTTTTCTGATATGTAGACAGGGATCAGGGAAAGAATTATACAAAGCAACAAAAACAAGCTGACAACAATGAATAATATCTTGTTTGTTAATTTAATTTTATTCAACATGCTGCCCTTTCTTCTCCCCTATGAACAGCCACAATCCTCATCTCAACCTCAAGATAGCCTGATGAGATAAGCACAGATAACTGATTTACCTGATAGAGCTTACCACTATTTTTTAATCTATACAAAATATCTGTTAATCCTTGAGCAGAGGTTTTTAGTTTAAGATTAACCCCTATTTGAGCATATCCCAAACCCATCTCTTTTTCCGGTAAAACATCTATTCTGATGATAGAATCTCTTTTGTCGCTAAGTATTCCTTGAATATCCTCAAGCAGGCAGGTTGTAGAAAGTGTTGGGATTTTATTCTGATAACATTGAGTTTCAAATTGGGATAATGTCTTTTGAATCTGGCAACACTGTTGTGTATAAAATTCTGCATTTTGCAGACAATCCCTATAATTTTCTAATTTAGCATTAGCCTGCTTAAACTCACGGTGTATCTTGAGATATTGATTTATTTCATGCTTCCATAACCCAAGCATAAAAATAATTATCAGGATAAATATTCCTGATGTCTTAAGTATTGTTTTATTTTGAATAATATTTTTCATTGTAACTACTCAGGTTGTTTAGTCGTCAAGAAAAAATAACTTGTACAGTCGTGTCACCAATACATCTTGACTGGCTTCGTTGTTCGGAGCAATCATACAGTAGTATGCTCGCTTCTCACGCCTTGCCAGCCAAGCGTCTTGAGTGACTCTTGGTGTACAACTTATTTTTTCTTGACTCCTTAGTCTGTAGTCTGTAGGTTTTTAGTGCATGGAAAATCACCAAGAACCTTCTGGTTACCTGATATTATTTCCCTCCTACAGCCTATAGCCTAATAGTCTACAGCCTAATATCATTCTATTGATTTCACTGGATAACCAGTTGGTGAAAAGAATGCCTTTAACTTTTCCTCAACGATTCTCGGATTATCCCCGGCCTGAATAGCCAGAACACCAGTCATGATCAAATCACGCTGAAATGTTTCTTCATGATCAAGGAACTTTAGCTTACCAGCAACCGGGATCAATACCAGATTAGCCAGAGCCACACCATAAAATGAAGCAACGAAAGCGATAGCCAGAGAGTGGATTGTTGTCATCATGTCTCCACCACCCATCTTACTGAGAGCACCGGTTAACCCCATGATAGCTCCAAGGATTCCCATGGTTGGTGCCATACCGCCTGCGCCCATAAACCATTCCTCACCCATCTTATGCCTTACCTTCATATTCGCAGTATCTATATCCATCACTGCTTCGATTAACTCCGGGTCAACCCCATCAACCACCAACTGAATGCCTTTTTTCAAGAAACGGTCATGAATGCCTTCAATATCTCCCTCTAAAGCCAATAACCCTTCCCTTCGTGCCTTCTGGGCAAAGTTTAATATAATAGTAATGATCTCTCCCAGATTATGTGGTGTATTAAAGTATGCCATCTTAATCCAGTTACCAGCATTAAGGTTATGTTTTAGATCAAAACTTGCCATTGTTGACAAAAATGTCCCGGCTCCAATCATCACTGTTGCAGGTATATTCATATATCCACTACCTACTATTCCGGCTTCCTCTAACATTATAGCTGCAACCATGGCTATCGACGCTCCAACAGTACCACAAAATGTTGAAATATCCATTATTAACCTCCGTGCTTATATCACAATATTAACTAATTTGCCAGCCACAACAATCACTTTTTTTATCTCTTTGCCTGATAATTTATCAGATACAGCCTTAATTGCCGCAGTCTTGATAATCTCTTCTGAGCTTTCAGCTGGCACAGTAATCTTATCCCTTACCTTCCCGTTTATCTGAACAACGATGAGCACACTATCCTTTTGGAGTGCCTCTGGAAGATATTCTGGCCATGGTTCATCAAGTATGCTTGTAGAATTCCCTATTCTCTGCCATAACTCCTCGCACATATGTGGGCTAAATGGGGAAAGCATGAGAATCAAATTCCTCAATGCTTCATGCAAAACTGCCAGATCATTTTCGTTATATTGATACATCTCGTTGACTAATTCCATACAGGCAGAAATAGCAGTATTAAAGTGAAAAACATCTATATCTTCAGTAACCCTTTTTATGGTGCGATGGGTAAATGAATGAAGTGCTTTAGCCTGAGCAGACAGATTTTCAGGCTTAATCTCCTGCCGACTGCCGACTGCCAACTGCCCCCTGCCCCCTGACCCCTGAACAAGTCTCCACACTCGATTCAAAAACCGCCATGCCCCTTCTACACCCTGCTCTGACCATTCCAGATCCTTTTCCGGTGGGGCAGCAAACAGGATAAATATCCTGACCGTATCAGCACCATATTTATTAACAATATCATCAGGGTCAACCACATTCCCCTTGGACTTGGACATCTTGGATCCATCTTTGATAACCATCCCTTGAGTAAGAAGGTTGGCAAATGGTTCTTTATGATTAATTAAGCCAATATCTGCCATAACCTTAACAAAAAAGCGGGAATACAAAAGATGCAGGATGGCATGTTCTATGCCGCCGATATATTGGTCAACAGGCAGGAAGTAATCTGCCAGTTTTGTATCTATTGGTTGTTTATCGTTATGAGGTGAAACGAATCTGGCAAAATACCACGAGGAATCAACAAAGGTATCCATGGTATCTGTTTCACGGCTGGCATCTCTTCCACAGGCAGAGCATTTTGTATGGATAAATTCAGGGGACGAGGCAAGGGTTTTTCCACCGGAGATATTCAATTCCTTGGGCAACCTCACTGGCAGTTCATCCTCTTTTACCGGTACTATCCCACAGCTTTCACAATAAATCATGGGTATAGGCGTACCCCAATATCTTTGCCTTGAAACTAACCAGTCCCTCAAGCGATAATGAACCTTTTTCCTTCCTATCCCTTGTTCATCCATCCATTTGATAATGGCTTCCTTTGCATCAACATTTGCCATGCCATTAAATATCTCGGAGTTTATCAGCATTCCCTCTTCTTCATAGGCACAGGTTATGCTATCAGAAGGCACAGAGGCACAGAGGCACAGAGGCACAGAGGAGGGAGAAGAAGGCACAGAGGAGGGAGAAGGCTGAAGGCAGTCGAGCGATTGAGCTTGTTGCGATTCAGGTTGAATTACCACCCTTATCGGCAGCCCATATTTCTTAGAAAATTCAAAATCCCGCTGGTCATGAGCAGGCACAGCCATGATGGCACCGCTGCCATATCCCATTAAAACATAATTTGCTATCCAGACAGGGATATGCTCCCCATTGACAGGGTTTATGGCGTACATTCCGGTAAAGATGCCTTTCTTTTCAACCTCTTCATCCAAAGCCACCCTGATTTTACTTTGCTCAACAAATTGTCGAATCTGCTCATCATTCAACTCATCAATCAATGGATGTTGTGGTGCCAGAACAACATATGTTGCCCCAAATATCGTATCAGCCCTTGTGGTAAACACCTTGATTATCTTATCATTATCACTAACCAGCCTGAAATCTATCTCACACCCATAACTTCTGCCAATCCAATTCTTCTGCATACTCAATACCCTATCAGGCCAATTCCCCAGCAAAGAATGATCAGCAAGCAGGTCATCAGCATAGGCTGTAATCCTGAAAAACCATTGGGAAAGCCTTTTTGTCCTGACAGGGGTACTACATCGCCAGCAACAGCTATCCACTACCTGTTCATTAGCCAGAACAGTCTGGCATGTATCACACCAGTTAACATCTGCCTCTTGTTTATACGCCAGCCCCTTTTCATAAAATTTCAAAAAAAGCCATTGGTTCCATTTGTAATAATCCTCATTACAGGTAGCCAACTCTCTATCCCAATCATAAGAAAATCCCATGCGTTTTAGCTGGGATTTCATATAACTGATATTATTTTTGGTCCACTCAGCTGGATGAACATTCTTAGAAATGGCTGCATTTTCTGCAGGAAGTCCAAAGGCATCCCAACCCATGGGGTGCAAAACACTGACCCCATGCATCATTTTATACCGAGCAATAACATCACCAATGGTATAATTTCGCACATGCCCCATATGTATTCTGCCAGAGGGATACGGGAACATTTCCAGACAATAGTATTTGGGCTTATCCGTTGATGTCACAGTCTTAAATCTTTTGTCCTGCTCCCATTTTGTCTGCCATTTATTTTCTATCTCTGCAAAATTATATTTGTCCACTTGTACCCTCTACATAAATAAACCACGGAGCAACAGAATCTCTGTCACTCCGTGGTTATGGTTTCATCCATATACAACAGTCAGCAGGTTACAAAAACCTATCTCTTTGAATACTGGAATCTGCGTCTCCTGCCATAAAGCCCATATTTCTTGCGTTCATGTTCACGGGGATCTCTGGTTAAAAATCCACCCTTGCGTAATATAGCTTTTAATTCTACATTGGATTCCAACAATGCTCTGGCTATTCCATGACGAATAGCACCAATCTGTCCTATTTTCCCACCGCCATTTACATTAACCAGCACATCATATCTACTAATAGTTGCAGTAGCAACTAATGGCTGCTGAACAACTGGCAACTGAGTATCGCACAAACCGCCAAAATACTCCTTTATTTCCTTGCCATTAACTGTCATCTGCCCTGTGCCTGTAACCAATCTCACCCGGGCAATAGCCCTTTTTCGACGGCCTGTTCCATAATATTGATTTTTTTCCACCCTAACAATCCTCCTTAGTATATAGTAGGCTGTAGACTTTTAGGCTATAGGCTGTAGGTTATACTCAGCAAGGTCATAAATTGTGTTTTTCGCTGGTCTTAATCAACAATAGCTGTGTTGTTCAGGTTCGTAGGGGCGAACCTATGTGTTCGCCCAGTTATTCGGGTAGACACACAGGTCTACCCCTACGGTCCATCTTCACGCCTTGCTCTTCTTGATTAATCCTCACCGAAAATTCACAATTTATGCCCTCGCTGAGTATAATTCCAGACGGTCTACCAGCCTACAGCCTAAAAGCCTACAGCCTAAAAGCCTACAGCCTTTACACCTTCAATCTTAACGGTTCTGGTTTTTGGGCTTCATGTGGATGCATAACCCCAGCATAAACCCTTAGCTTTTTCAACATTTCCCGACCAAGAACAGTATCAGGAATCATCCTTCTTACTGCAAGCATAATTGCTTTTTCAGGATCAGTTGACAGCAGTTTATCATAACGGATAGCCTTTAACCCTCCCAGAAACCCTGTGTGTCGATAATAAAACTTTTGCTCTTTTTTCTTACCTGTAAGCAATACCCTTTCAGCATTGACAATGACTACTGAATTGCCTGTATCGACATGTGGGGTAAACTGGGGATTATTTTTCCCACGAAGAATTTTTGCTACACAGCTTGCCATTCTTCCCAGTGCAAGATTTGTGGCATCAACCAGATACCATTTCTCTTGTACCTCACTCTTTTTTGCCATATATGTCTTCATCTTTCCTCCTTAAGGATTATATACTCAGCAATGTCATAAATTGTGTTTTTCGCTGGTCTTAATCAACGATAGCTGCGTTGTTCAGGTTCGTAGGGGCGAACCTATGTGTTCGCCCAATTATTTGGGTAGACACACAGGTCTACCCCTACGGTTCACCTC
>JAZDHC010000055.1:0-2378 GCA_043806395.1 Candidatus Desantisiibacteriota bacterium
CCGCAGAGACGCAGAGTCGCAGAGAATTTTATATGCTTCACTCAGCGTTTCTTCTCTGCGACTCTGCGTCTCTGCGGTGGAAAAATATCAAAATGAGAATTACTACCATTGCGTCAGTTTAAGGTTGTTGAGACACTACAGCCTGTAGTCTAATAGTCTACAGCCTGATATTCATCAATTATCTCCGCAGAAACCTTTTCTCCAGCTCCTCCATCCCCAGCCTGATCATTGTTGGTCTTCCATGTGGACAGGTATGTGGTTGTTGTGTTTCCATCAGTTGTTGGACAAGAGAACTCATCTCTTCAGCAGCTAAGGGTTGACCTGCCTTGATAGCTGCTTTACAACTCATGGAAATAATCATCTTTTCCCGAAGCTCTGAAAATGTTTTTGCTTTACCTGTGTTTTGAATATCGTGGAGCATTTCCAGAACAATCCCCTTTGGATCACTCTTGTCCATACCCACTGGCACACCTTGAATAATAAATGTATTCTGGCCAAACTCATCTATCTTAAAGCCAAGCTCATTTAACAAGGGTATTGACTCTAACATTATTGATGTTTCCTGATAATCCAGTTCAAGTGAGATGGGCAACAACATTAGCTGGGACAATATTTCCCTATCCTGAGCCATCAGCCTTTCATAAACTACCCGCTCATGGGCTGCATGTTGATCAATAATACAAACACCATCATTACCCCGGGCAATGATGTAGGTGTTGTAAATCTGACAAAGCGGCAAGAGGGCAGGTGCAGGACCTGCCCATACCTCCTGCCTTTTGTCCCCCTCTGAAGGGAGAGACAACCCCCTAACCCCCTTTTCTAAGGGGGAATATTGGGAGGAAAAACTCTGCCAACTGCCGGCTGCCAATTTATCATGGCAGCATAGGTCTACCCCTACATTTTTTGATCCAAAATACCCACTGATTGCCTCCCTTATTCGATTTTCTCTATCTCCTGCTGGCACAGACAGATCTGGTGAAATGTCTGCTTTTAGAAATGTTTCCCGAACAGCCTTAACGACTAATTGATGAATCTCCTTCTCCTGATGAAATCTGACCTCACTCTTGGTAGGGTGTACATTAATATCCACAAGCGATGGGTCTATTTTCAAAAACATAACCACAATCGGATACCTGCCTACTGGAAGCATGGTATGGTAACCAGCATAAATAGCGTGGCTAATGGTTTTATTCACAATATACCGATTATTGACAAACAGGGATTGCATCTCTCGATTGGGTCGTGTATGAGACGGTGGGAGAAGAAAACCAGTTATTTCTATCCAATCGGTCAATAACTGCATTGGCAGAATATCCTTTGCCGTCTCTTGCCCAAGAAAGGATGATACCCTTTCCAACGAACTGTCTGTTTGCTGAACATTCATTATCTCACTGCCATTATGTGTCAACTTAAAGGCAATCTGCGGGTGGCTCATGGCTATTTTAGAGACGATATGATTGATATGTCCCATTTCAGTAATGGTGGTTTTGAGAAATTTTCGTCTGGCTGGTACATTAAAGAACAGGTTCCGTATCATAATATTGGTGCCTGTTGGGGCACCAACATCCCTTATCTCTTTAACAATCCCACCATCAATCCTCAAAAGCGTACCAGACACAGCGTCTTTCTGGCAGGTTACAACCTCTACCTGTGAAACCGCAGCAATACTCGGCAATGCCTCACCCCTGAACCCAAAGCTCTTGATAATATCCAGGTCTTCCACAGTCACTATCTTACTGGTGGCATGTCGCTCAAATGCCAGTGCAACATCCTCCCGGCTCATCCCATAGCCATTATCAATTATACGAATGATGTCCCCTCCCCCACCCTCTATCTCCACAATAATCTTAGTACTTTCAGCATCAATAGAATTTTCCACCAATTCCTTGACCGCAGAGGCAGGTCTTTGCACCACCTCACCGGCAGCTATTTTATTGGCAATATGCTCTGGTAAAACTTGAATTCGATTCATTTATCCCTCCATTTCACTCAGGGGAACAGAAGTTCGCCGTTGTTTCACCCTTCCTCGATGATGCTTGGTCTCTAACCGTCGCATCTTTGAGGCAAAGGTAGGTCTTGTTTTGTAACGGATTTTGGGCTTTTCTGCTGCTTTCTGGATTAAATGAATCAATCGCTGCATGGCATCCTGACGATTTCCATCTTGCGTCCGAAATCGTTGGGCATGAATAATCAATATCCCATCTTGAGTAACCTGTTTGCCTGCCAGACAAATCAACCTCTGCCGCACAATATCCGGCAGGGATACGGATTCAGCCACATTAAACCTGAGTTGAACAGCCGTGGCAACCTTATTTACATTTTGACCGCCAGGACCCGATGAACGGATAAATTCCTCGCAAATCTCATCCTCATTAATA
>JAZDHC010000056.1:0-3244 GCA_043806395.1 Candidatus Desantisiibacteriota bacterium
ATACATCATTATCTTCGATTTGTCAAGCTAAATTTTCTATTATTTTAATAAAATTAGTGACTACAAATGCAACGGTAAAATACCGCTAACTATTTAATTGATAAAAGGTTAGCAATGTGTTAGGGGTGAACTTCCGTTACATCTTGCATCTTTGATTCTTATCCAAGTATCTTCAGTCTTTTGCCAGTAATTCCAACGGCAGATAAACGCTTTGAACATTACACACCAGTCCATTATCCATGGCAATACGAATAAGACCTAAACCATCAATGTCAAGCAAACCCTCGGGAAATCCTCCCATATCCGATCGAGACCAAAATTGTGTAAAGTCCTTATGCCGGGATTCTATGGCCTTATCAAATTCCTCCTGATTCCGGTCTATAATAGCCTTTGCCATCATCACTTTCGATTGGATATATCTTTTTTCCATGCGATTAAGGCTGCGAGAAGAGAGCTCGGAGATAGCCTTTGGAACACGCTCAGTAGCAGAGGCATGTCTATCCCCAGCAAGGTCAGCATAAATTTCAGCCAAAAGGTATGAGGCTTCATGACACCCAACCTCCGGATTAGTGTACCTCTGGCGATCAAACCCGCTCAACTGTTTGACCAACTCATTATCTCGTACGATAAGGGCAAGAGATAAATAGATGAAAAACTCCGCGTTACCCATTACCAAGCCAAACTCAATGGCTATCGACAAATTCCGGCAAGCCTCCCGCAAATACATTAAGACATTCTCTATCGGTTCTTCAAAGGCATGACTGCAGGCAGCAAAATCTCTCGCCTCTCCCATTTGTACACTAAAAAATCCAACATATTGCTGTTTCAAAAACTCTGGTTCTTCGGAAGCATCTTCTTTATAAGTAATAATCCATCTTTCATAGCCTTGTTTAATCCACTCCAGATCTGGTTTGTGAGGGTATTTTCTCATCTCCCACCTCCTATTAATGGTTTTCTATGGAATATCTCTCTTGGCTCTATTCCCTTCTTGGATGGGGCAGACTTATTATAGTCAGTTCGCACACCAATATATTCCACCTTTCTTTTTTTCCCAGCAGCTTGTATCATCTCGCCAACCTTCCGTCTTCTTGCCCTTTCAGCCATCATATCCTTTGCCTTCTTTCCCTTATAATTTGATTTTACCATTTTATTAGTAGTAATCTTGAAGTATATATCACTATCTTGAGAAACTGACTGTCCTATATCATCTAATCTTGTCCCCAGTTGGCTTTTTCCACCCTTAGCCTCCATAACATATACCTTACCAGTCTTAGTGTCCTTATAAACGATATTAAACACATCACGGCCATTAAAAACTTCGAAGTCTTTATCCGGGATATTCTTTCCCAGTTTCTTTTCGAGATAATTTTTAGCCCCTTCATTACCTAACTGTTCGCTAATTTTCTTTTTGGCTGCCGGTGTTTTTGCCTTGTCTAATTGTTTTAAAAGTTCTTTCGCCTTATCAGATGGCCAAATAGGAATTTCCGGTACCATCTTTTTTGCCATCTTATCACACGGCAAGCACTTCCCTGCATCTGCCTTGCTAAAATTCTTCAGTTCATCCGTCCATTTTTCCAATGCCTTGCTAATCTCATCGACATATTTTCCCAATTGTGGATGACTACGGAATTTTTCAAGGGACTTTGGAATATCAATATTATTGAGAATTTTTATTATTTTTTTAGTTGCTGTAGGACCAAGGCTTTTAGCAACCTTTCCACCCTTACCAATTACATCCCCTACCACTGGTATAATGGAAATAAGTGATAAGCCAGCATCTAAATATTTCCCTTCTGTGGCATACCATATTGCATGAGCAAGATCTGCAGGTTCACCAACAACAGGGATAAGCCCTACAATATCCAATATCCCATGTCCAATATTACCCAATAACCCACCACCATCTGGTTGTGGGTCATTATTATCCAAGGGAGGTTTATTTTCCATCATCAAGCACATCTCCTTCCTGCTGTGGTACTCCGCCTGATATATCAGCAGCAAATCCCTCACCATGAACAATAGTTAAATCTATATACATCACAATTTCCTGTTCAGCAGTAATATCATTATCCCTTGCCTCCTGCATGCCTGACTGAACAATTTGTCGTATCTCTTGCTCAGACATGTTTTCAAATCTATGAGGGAATGAGTCCTGCAAATGTTCTTTTACACGCTTCTCAAAATCCTTCATTTGAGCATTGGCAATGCTTTCCATTTGTTCTTTTCGAATAGTAATCATAAAACTCAACTTCCTTCAGGTTCGTCATTTCAACCCGTATTGTAACTTGCAATTTAACTCGCTTTCTTGACAATAGCAGCAGTTTCAATCTCCTTTTTTCTTTTCTAAAATAAAAAAATAATCATAAAGCATTATAAGGAGATGATTATCATCTAAAATTTCAAATTCATAATACATATCTTTTTTATCACCAACTTGAATAGCTTGCTTATATTTTCTATCTTTTTTATATCCAACATCATAGATATTTTTATGTCCAGCATATTCTGATTTTTTTTGTCCTTTTGGTGCAAACCCTATCTTTACTATTCGATATGTAGGTTTAGTTATTTCAAAAGTTAAAAAATAAAATTTATCTTTAGTAATTACTATATTTTGATTAGAACTAATAATTTCATTTGCTTCTTTAATTGATGTGATTGGATACTTTAAGTAATTTGTATATTCAATTATCTTCCAATGTCCATAATTAAAATTATTTAGATTTATTGCCTTTGCTGATACATTTTGGCAAGAGATAAATAATACACAGATTAAAAACAATAATATTTTTTTCATAATACTTTTCGTTAGCCTCCTAATAATTTTTGGCATGGTTCAAATCAGGGTAACAAATTGAGCAAGCAAGTATCTATGTTTCCCTAATTCCCCCTTAAAAAAGGGGGTTAGGGGGTTGTTCTTCTCTGTATCATCTGTGACCCTGCGGTGAACAATTTTGAACCATGCCTAATTTTTTGTATATTTGCCAGTATTAAATAATGTCCATTCTGCATTTCTTCGATTTGTTAAACCTTGTAAAACTTCTTTATCTTGCTTATTAAAAGACATCCATGTTGATTTAATCTGGGGAAACCGGGGACAGCGCCCGTTTTTTATTATTTTCGAGGTCTTCCTATCGCTTTTGGTCTTAACGCTCGTCCCAATAATTCTTCCAACCTTGCCCCAAAAATTTCATCCCCAGCAGGACGACCTGTAGAGGTACATTCCCTGATTTGATTTAACATC
>JAZDHC010000057.1:0-3868 GCA_043806395.1 Candidatus Desantisiibacteriota bacterium
CAGTAGCTCTTGCTTCAATAACTGCATTGGTAAGAAACAATGAACATAAAAGATGGTTGGAGAAAGGTACTATAGAGTTTAAATTAGCAGCATAGATAAAATTTAGATTCTGTGTGGGGAATTTCAACTGCACAGGTCGCAATTTTTTAAGCAAAAAACGCAACAATATACAACAAATAGAAACTAAATATAGTATAACATTATTTTCGTTAAATGTCAAACCTAAATTTTGACTCCGCAGTTCAAAATGACAGAGGAGAGGGCAAAATGACAATAGCTGCTTAGCGTTTAACGAACAATTTTGCTTTTTCACGCCAATCATCAAAAATAATATATAACGAGGGAACCACGACAAGGGTCAAGATAGTACCGACTGCCATACCAATGGTAACGGCAGAGCCCATTGATCCCCAGAATTCAGTGCTTTTACCGCCGAGTTCAATAACCTTCAGAAGACCTATCAGATTTCCTGAAAAAATGCTGGCAAAGAACAATTTGAAATTAAAATTAATACCAAATGTCATCGGTACAAGCCCAAGGATAGTGGTAATTGCAGTGAGCAGTACGGGCCTGAGCCTTACAGCTCCGGCAGTAATGACAGCAGAATATCTATCAAATCCTCTTAGCCGCAACTGTTGAATAAAATCTATCAGGACAATAGCATTGCAAACGATGACGCCTGCAAGCGTGATTATTCCTATTCCGGTCATCACAATCCCGAAAGGCCTGTGGAATATAACCAGCCCGAGAAAAACCCCGATCAAGGATAACAAAACAGAACTCAAGATAATAAATGGCAGTAACAAAGAATTGAATTGTGTAATGAGTACCAATGCAATGAGCAGCAAGGCTATGACAAAGGCTTTTTTGAGGTATCCTCCCATTTCATCCCGCATTTCACTCTCGCCCACAAAATCAACCTTGTAACCTGTGGACAACTTGAGATTTTTCAGTTTTTTGGCTATCACCTGTAATCTTTCAGCGGCAAGATACCCTTCCGCAGGGTTTGCCTGGACAGTTATAACACGATCAGAATCAAGATGGTTTATTGAATTAATCCCCCCGGAGGTACGAACCGTAGCAATCTCGCCCAATGGTACTTGAATGCCTTCTTTGGCTGCTATATTTAATTGTTCAATATCACTGATGTTAACCCGTTGTTCAGAAGGCAACCTGAGGGTGATGTCGTATTCCTCATTTCCTTCCCGATAGACTGATATCTTGCTGCCCTGAATCGCTGTTCTGACAGAACATGCTACCATTGCCGTGTTAGCATTGACCCGGGCTGCTTTGTCTTGATTAATATCAATAATGATTTCCTGTCTGCCTTTGGAATAGTCATCTTTAACATCTACTACCCCTGGAAGGCTATGCAGTATGTTTTTTATTTGCTGGGCATAGCTTGAGAGTATCAAATAATCCTTGCCAGACACCTTTATCCCAATAGCTGCTCCGGTTGGCGGTCCCATTGATTCCTTTACTATTTCAATCTCTGCGCCCGGTATCTTGCTGATCCGATTACGAATCCATGAAATGGTTTTGATCGGACTCTCAGTTTGTTTGTCAATCTCTTTGAATTCTGCAATGACCGTACCAAGCTGGGAGTTACTTGCACCAGGGGTAAAACTGTGACCACCCCCACTTTGTGAGCCCACTGTAGAAATTATTCTATCTATGTTTGGATGCTTAAACATAATCCGTTCTATAGAGCTGACAATCTGATCTGTGTACTTAAGATTAGCACCGTCAGGGGCTTTGATATTTATGTATACCTTTGTTGGCGTAGTAGCCGGGAAGAATTCAAAACCAGGATTGGTGATGCCGAATAAACAAATTGAAAAAACAAAAGCAAGTAAAGACAATAAAATCGTAGCTTTTTTGTGGCTAATTGCTTGTATCAGCACCTTCCTGTAAAAAGAAACAATGACGGATTTTTGAACAAAGACTTCACTTTTTTCATCACGGGTGCGTTTTTTCTTACTCACTGTCATAAACACAGCACAGAAAACCGGATTAATTACCAACGCCACAAATAAAGATGCCAGTATTGTTATTATTACCCCGATAGGTATGTATCTCATGAATTGTCCGGAAATCCCTGGCATAAAAAGAAGGGGTGTAAATGCCGCAACCGTTGTCAAGGTAGAAGAAATTACTGGACCAGCTACTTCGCGAGTTGCGATTTTGGCTGCTTCTATGCGGGAATATCCTTCTTGTATGTGTCGATATATGTTCTCAACAATAACTATTGAGTCATCTACCAGACGGCCTAAAGCCAGTATCAAACTGAAGAGGCAAACCATGTTCAGTGTAATCCCCATTAGTTGCAGAATATTAAAGGTAATAAGCATTGATAAGGGGATAGCGGTTGCCACGAACATCGAATTTCTAATACCCATAAAAAGGAACAAGGCTAATACTACGAGTACTAATCCCAGTATAATACTATTCTCAAGTTCATCAACCATATCTTTTATCTCTGTAGACTGATCTGCAATAATATTGAGTTTCGTAGAAGAGGGCAGATTGACTTTTTCTTCATTTACAATGGTTTTGATCTTATCTGCAATAACAAGAAGGTTTTCTCCAGACCTTTTCTGGATAGATAGAGAAATGCTATCTTTATTGTTTAGTCTGGCATAACTGGTTTTCTCCTTAAATGTATCAAGTACTTTGGCAATGTCCCGGATATAAATAGGTGTGCCATTAATAGTATCTGCCACTATGTTTTCAATTTGTTTTGTACTTTTGAATTCGCCCGGTATTCTTATGAGATATTTTGAACCACCGACATCAATTGTGCCTCCAGGGATATTAATATTAGCTGCCTGGATTGCCTTTGATATAGTATCAAAAGAAAGTTTATATTTCTTGAGCTGTCCCATGTCTGGCTGGATTAAAATTTCCCGTTCAAGCTCGCCCGCAATGGTTACTTCGAGTATGCCTTTAACTGTCTCGATCTTGTCTTTCAGTTCATCAGCAATGGTTTTTAGTTTTACCAGCCCGGCATCTGAGGAAATGTTAATGACCATGATCGGCATATTGGACAGGTTAATCTCAATGACCTGCGGGTCTTCAGCATCTACAGGAAGATCTGTTTTTGCCTGATCTACCTTATCTTTTACCTTTCTGACAGCATCGTTAATATCTGTCCCGCTCAAGAATTCTATAGTTACAACAGAAATATTATCTGCTGAGGTTGAGCGGATATTTTTAACATTCTCCAAGGCTTTTAGCTTTTTTTCGATAGGATTGGTTACTAATGTTTCAATGTCAGCCGGTGATACTCCCATGTACGGGGTTTGAACAATAACATAAGGAATGGTGATGTCCGGTGCTGCTTCCCGAGGTAATGTTACATAAGCAATGGTGCCTGTAATAATAATTAGTAGAACTAATACAAATACAGTCAGATGATTTTTTATAGCAAGATTGGTTATGGACATGGGTTAATCCTCGTATGCAACTATTCACCACAAAGACACAAATGACCTCAATGAGCAGACACTTACCCATTATGTCATTCCATGATATGCATACAATAACTGTATTATATCAAATTCAAAGAAATTTGTCAATTAAAAATTAGGATACCGTCCCGAATGGTACTGACTTAAGGGCACAAATGTATCTAATTGTAGCTGCAGGGCTTGTCTCTGCTTATTGAGCATTTTGAGCAACTTTGCAACATTGCTATCGCGACTTTAGTAAGTTTTTAGAGGTGCCCTATTGTGTTGCTTCAGACGGAATCATAATTTTCTTCCATTTTATTTAGCGATAGTGTATAATCAGAATGGGGTTAAAAATCTATCTAATTGGAGGAATATTATGGGTGAGAAAAAGAGGGAAAATTTCACGGCACAGGAGA
>JAZDHC010000058.1:0-12718 GCA_043806395.1 Candidatus Desantisiibacteriota bacterium
TGAAGTAATCGAACCTGTGCCGGTTGCAATGACTCAAGCCCAGCCGAATATTGTTGACACGACTGAAGTAATCGAATCTGCACCGGTTGTGGTGGCTCAAGCACGGATGGACACGATTGACACGGTTGAAGTAATCGAACCTGTGCCGGTTGCAATGACTCAAGCCCAGCCGAATATTGTTGACACGACTGAAGCAATCGAACCTGTGCCAGCTGTGGTGAATCAAGCCCAGCCGAATACCATTGACACGACTGAAGTAATCGAACCTGTGCCAGCTGTGGTGAATCAAGCCCAGATGAATATAATTGACACGGCTGAGACAATCGAACCCATACCGGTTGCGGTGACTCAAGCACGGATGAACATAATTGACAAGGCTGGAACAATCGAACCCGTGCCGATTGTGGTGGCTCAAGCCCGGATGGATACAATTGATACGGCTGAAGTAATTGAACCCGTGCCAACTGTAGTGACTCAAGTACGCATGAATATAATTGACACGGCTGAAACAATCGAACCTATGCCGGTTGCGGTGACTCAAGCCCGGCTGAACATAATTGACACGACTGAAACGATTGAACCTGCACCGATTGCAATGACTCAACCCCAGATGAACATGATTGACAAGGCTGAAACAATCGAACCCATGCCGGTTGCGGTGACTCAAGCACGGATGGATACAATTGATATGGCTGAAGCAATTGAACCTGTGCCGGTTGTGGTGGCTCAAGCACGGATGAACACGATTGACACGGCTGAAGTAATTGAACCTGTGCCGGCTGCAATGACTCAAGCCCAGCCGAATACCGTTGATACAACTGAAGCAATCAAGCCCATGCCAGCTGTAGTGATTCAAGCATGGATGGACACGATTGACACGGCTGAAGTAATTGAACCTGTGCCAGTTGTGCCGACTCAAGCACGGATGAACACGATTAACACGGTTGGAACGATTGAACATGCACCGATTGCGGTGACTCAAGTCCAGCTGAATACGATTGACACGGCTGAAGCAATTGAACCTGTGCCAGTTGTGCCGACTCAAGCACAGACGAACACGATTGACACGGCTGGAACGATTGCACTTGCACCAGTTGCAATGACTCAAGCCCAGCCGAATATTGTTGACACGACTGAAGCAATCAAGCCTGTGCCAGCTGTGGTGATTCAAGCATGGATGGACACGATTGATACGGCTGAAGTAATCGAACCTGTGCCAACTGTAATGACTCAAGCCCAGCCAAATATTGTTGACACGACTGAAGTAATCGAATCTGCACCGGTTGTGGTGGCTCAAGCACGGATGAACACGATTGACACGGTTGAAATAATCGAACCTGTGCCAGCTGTAATGACTCAAACACAGCCAAATATTGTTGACACGACTGAAGCAATCAAGCCCATGCCAGCTGTGGTGATTCAAGCACGGATGAACACAATTGATACGGCTGAAGCAATCGAACCTGTGCCGGCTGCAATGACTCAATCCCAGCCGAATATTGTTGACACGACTGAAACAATCAAGCCTGTGCCGACTGTGGTGGCTCAACCCCAGATAAACACGATTGACACGGCTGAAGTAATCGAACCTGTGCCGGTTGCAATGACTCAAGCCCAGCCGAATATTGTTAACACGACTGAAGCAATCAAGCTCATGCCAGCTGTGGTGGCTCAATCGCGGATGGACACGATTGACATGGCTGAAGTAATCGAACCTGTGCCGGCTGCAATGATTCAAGCCCAGCCGAATATCGTTAACACGACTGAAGCAATCAAGCCCATGCCAGCTGTGGTGATTCAAGCACGGATGAACACGATTGACACGGCTGAAGTAATCGAACCTCTGCCAGCTGTAATGACTCAAGCCCAGCCAAGCACGATTGACACGGCTGAAGCAATCGAACTCGTGCCGGTTGCTACGGTGACTCAGGTCACGCCAAATACGATTGACATGACTGAAGCAATCGAACCTATGCCAGCTGTGGTGACTCAAGTCCTGCCGAACACGATTGACATGGCTGAAGCAATCGAACCTGCACCGGTTGCGATAAACCAACCCGATTACCGATTACCGATTACTGATTACCAATTAAGTGTGCCAGTTGCAATAAATCAACCTCAGTTAAATACAATCAACACAGTTAAAACAACTGAGTTTGTGCCAATTACAATGAATCAGCCCCAGTTGAACACAGTAGGCACGACTATTATTGACCATGATATGAAAGTAATGGATAAAATTAAGGAAGGGATAGAAAGAATATTATTCAGGAATAATAATGCCACAAATATAAACATGGGTATGGGAAATGAGCAAGCAGGGACATCCTTTAATACCCATAATGAGCCTTTAATGGAAGAGACATCCACTCCGACGGCATGGCAAAACCATTCAGATACAGCAAAAGAGATCATCAATAAATTGATACAGGAGATACGAATTAATCTTAAAGATGAAGTTACTCAAATGCATATTCAATTAAAACCTGAATATCTGGGAGAATTGGACATCATGTTTTCTATGAAAGAGGGAGGATTAGACACTACATTTTGGGTTCAGAGTACCCAAATCAAAGAATTAATTGAATCAAATCTTGGAATGTTAAGGAATACCTTGGGAGCATTGGGGATGGGTATGAATCTGATTAATGTTTTTGTTAAGGATGAAAATTCATGGGATAAACAAAAGCGAGAAGAATCACTATCTTTTGGTCCTCGTAGCTTGAAGGAAAAGAAACGACAAATAAATATAGATATAGCTAATATTCCTATGTCATGGAGAAGGGATGCAGGTGTAATTGATTTTGTGGCATAATGCCAATACTGGCTAATAAGCACCAGACCATAAACAATTATAATTAATGTAGAGGAGGGCTTTAGACCTCCAATATATGGAAGGCTAAAGCCTTCCGCTACATCTTTAAGGAAAATTATTATAACTAATTATGGTCGGGTGCTTAAGCTAAATAAGGAGGATATATGTCTGAAGATATTATTTATGATGTTATTATTATTGGTGGTGGTCCAGCTGGTCTAACAGCAGGAATATATACGGCAAGGGCAAGGCTGACAACCATGTTGCTTAACAGTTATACCATACTTGGTCAAGCAGTATCCACGCACTTGATTGAAAACTACCCTGGCTTTCCAGATGGTATTGGTGGCTTTGAATTAATAGAGCAGTTTGAAAAACAGGCACAGGGCTTTGGGCTAACGATTTATCCTGATACAGTAAAGGGGATTTCGCCCATAGAAAGACAGGGCAAAAATGTCTGGCAGGTAGAGGCTGAAGATGGATCGTATTATGCCTTGTCCCTGATTATTGCTACTGGTGCAAGCCACAAGGAATTGGGTGTGCCGGGTGAGTTAGAATTCCGTGGCAAGGGAGTATCTTATTGTGCCACCTGTGATGGACCACTCTATAAAGGCAAGTCCCTGATAGTTGTAGGTGGTGGGGATGCGGCTGTGGAAGAGGCTCTATTCTTAACCAAGTTTAGCCCAAAAGTTACGCTTATCCATCGCAGGAATAGCCTACGGGCAGCAAATATCCTACAGGAAAGATTGTTTGCTCATAAAAATATAACCGTTATCTGGGATTCCACAGTTACTGATATTCTGGGTAGTACTATAGTGGAAGGTGTCAGAATAAAGAATGTTGTAACACAGGAAACTATGGAATTAGATTGCAGCGGGGTATTTATGTTTATTGGACTTGTGCCCAATACAAAACTATTCCAGGGGATAATAAAATTAGATGATAATGGTTATATCATTACAGATGAGAATATGATGACCTCTCAAAAGAGTATCTTTGCTTGCGGTGATTGCAGACAAACACTTTTTCGTCAGGTAATTACTGCCTGCGGAGATGGGGCAATGGCTGGATTTGCGGTCAGTACGAGATTGGAGCATTAGCAACAACCACACAGGGAATAAATAAAAAGATGGGGAATTTCAGACTACAAAGATTTCATTTGACAGTTATGGCTTTTTATAGTATACTATTGATAACTATTTATGTCTTATCATTTTTTACACTTACTTAGGGTCTGTCACAAAATAACTGTTACATTCGGTTGCCGTTTCATCTCGTCCAGCGGCGTTGTGCTCCTTGCGGCATAGCTCACTATGCCTTAAGTCGCACGCCTTGCTGAACGAGCGAATCGACAACCTCGATGTGACACATTTATTTTGTGACAGACCCTCAATTTGGAGGAGCTATATGTTTCGGCGTAGAAGAAGGAGGCTTTCCCAGCGATATGCTCCGGTAAAACCTTTATCTACCTTAAAGAAAAGATTGAGCTTAGGATTCGGGCTTAAATCCCCTAATTTTTTGACAAAACTAATAATTATCAGTGGATTATTTGCATTTCTTGCTTTTGTTGGAGCTACCGCAGGCATTATCATCGGGTTTTCTTCCGCTATGCCTGACTTGGGGCCTGTTTTAGAGACAGAGGGCATGGAATACTGGGAATTGCCAACCAAGGTTTTTTCTAATAATGATGAACTTATCAGCGTTTTTTCTGTAGGTCGAAGGGAAATGATTAAGCTTCAAGCGGTACCAAAAAATTTGGTGAATGCTGTTATTGCTACTGAGGATGCTGATTTCAAGAAACATCGGGGCATAAACCCAAAGGGAATGATCAGAGCCTTTGTGAAAAATTTACTCTCCCGTAGAATAGCTCAGGGTGGAAGTACTATTACCCAACAGTTAGTAAAAAATCTTTTTCTTACCCAGGAGCGAACCTACCGCCGTAAGATTCAGGAAATTATCCTTGCTGTGATGGTCGAAAAAAAACTCACCAAAAATGAAATAATGGAACGATACCTTAATAAAATTTACCTTGGGCATGGAAACTATGGGGTTGAGAGTGCAGCACTTTTTTATTTTGATAAACATGCTAAGGATTTGAGCCTTAGCCAATGTGCTATGATAGCTGGTCTTCCAGGCTCTCCAAGCCATTTTTCACCCATTAGCCATCCTGATGTAGCAGCAAAAAGACAGGCTTTTGTCTTAAAACGAATGGAAGAGGTGGGACTTATTACTCGTGAGCAAGTAACGGCGGCAAAAGAGGAATTTAGTAGCCAACTTTTTGCCATGTCCAAAAAGGTGTTTGCTAAAGCCTGCACAACGATAAATGTATCACCATATTTTACAGAATATACCAGACAAAATATTTCTAAGGAATATGGGGATAATGCCGTTTATAAGGGTGGCTTAAAGGTTTATACTACCATGGACATAGGAATGCAGAAGGCAGCTGAGGATGTTCTTGCCATGGCACTTTCTGAATTAAATAAAAAGAGAACAAACAAGACATTAAGGATAGAAGGTGCCCTTGTGGCAATAGAGCCATCTACCGGATACATCAAGGCAATGGTTGGTGGTAGCGGGTTTAGTAAGTATAATCAGGTCAACCGAGTGTTTCAGGCACATCGTCAACCGGGTTCAGCCTTTAAGCCATTTATTTATTCAACAGCAATTGATTCAGGATATACCCTATGTACCCTGCTTGATGATTCACCGGTAAAATACACAGGAACTGATGGAAAGGAATGGGAACCACAAAATTATGAAAATAAGTTTCAGGGTGTTGTTACCTTCAGAGAGGCATTGGAAAATTCCATAAATGTGGCTTCTATCAGGTTATTAGAAAAAATAACCCCCCGAAAGGTTGTGGTTTATGCTCACCGTATGGGGATCAAAAGCTACATAAGCCCTGACCTATCCATGGCACTGGGCACTTCAGTGGTCTCGCCTATTGAGCTGGCCACTGCTTATATTCCCTTTGCCAATCAAGGGATAAAGACGGAACCAATAGCCATTAAGTGTATAAAGGATAAGGGTGATGTGGTTATTGCAGAACGAATGCCTCAGGAGGAAAGGGTGCTTTCCCCACAAACAGCATATATTATGACTAATCTGATGAAGGGGGTTGTGGAACGAGGCACAGCACGAGCGTCTATCGGTGGCAGCCTTGGCAGAGAGGTTGCCGGAAAGACAGGTACAACAAATGATTATGTAGATGCATGGTTTATTGGATATACACCAAACTTGGTTGTTTGTGTCTGGATAGGTTATGATAAGGGGCAAATTAACATGGGACATGGAATGGCAGGTGGTGTTGTGGCTGCCCCTATCTATCGAGATTTTATGCTGAAGGTTATTAATAAAATACCCAATACCTCTTTTCCAAGACCAGAGGGAATAATTACAGCTACCATTGACCCCACTACTGGTTTGCTGGCTACTCAAAAATGCCCATGGATGAGAACTGAACATTTTATTAAGGGAACAGAACCAACAAAATACTGTACCACTCATGTTGGTCCACCTGCACAGGGTAAACAAGAACAAAATACCGCATTACAGGAGGAGGAAGAACCAGTGGAAGAGGATGTTGATAAGGTAATGCTGGAGGAATAGGAGGGCGTGAAGATAAGGAAATTGGAACGCAGATTGTTAATTAGCGTTAATTTGCGTCCTGTTCTGATATTTACAAATGAAACAATTAATTAAATTCCTGTTAATTTTTATTATCATCATTATTATCGGACTAAGTATTGCCACTACACTCTATATGCAAAACATTCTCCACGGTTTGCCATCATTATCCCCTCTAAAAGATGAGCAAACCCCAGAGTATTGTGATCTGCCTACAAGTGTTTATGCCAGCAGGGAAGAATTGATTGCTGTTTTCACTATCAGCCGACAAAAAATTGTTAGCTTTAAGGATATACCAAAACAGTTAATAGATACAGTTATTCTGATAAAGGATCCTGATTTTTATCAACACAAGGGTGTAAACTTCAAGAAGATTATATCCCTTCACCCCTTACTCCATCACTACACCATTACCGAAGAATTGATAATGCCATTATTCTTAAAAACTCATGATAATACCCTCAGGCGACGGATAGAGGTGGCTATTCTTGCCATGCAGGCTGAAAAGAAATTCACCAAGGATGAAATTATTTCCCGATATTTGAACAAGATATTCCTCGGGCATGGAAGCTATGGGATTGGAGCTGGCTCATGGTGTTATTTTCATAAGCAGGCAAAGGACTTAAATCTGGCAGAATGTGCACTTTTGGTCGGTCTTTTGTCTAATCCTGAAGCATTCTCACCCTTTATCTACCCTGATAAGGCAGAAAAAAAACAGGATGAAATATTGGACAGGATGGAAAAGGCAGGTTTTATTACAAACAAACAACACCTTGACGCTAAAGACGAGATGAAAAGAAAACTTAATCGTATCAATAGTAGAGGATTGACAAACATAGAAACAACACTGAATAAGATTCCTTATTTTACCAGATATATCCGGCAGCAACTCTCTATGGAATATGGCGATGCAGCTATATACAAACAAGGCTTAAAGGTATATACCTCATTAGATCTTAATTTTCAACGGCAGGCAGAGATGGTGCTTGGCAATGCACTGGCGGAATTAAACAAGAATAATACCAATACAACAAGGATAGAGGGGGCATTAATAGCCATTGACCCAACAACAGGATACATAAAGGCAATGGTTGGCGGCAGTGGGGTAACACCATTCAATCAAATAAATCGGGTAACCAATACCCACAGGCAGCCGGGTTCAGCCTTTAAGCCATTTGTTTATGCTGCTGCCATTGATGCTGGTTTTACCGCCGCAACTCTGTTTAATGATTCGGAAATATCATATGGGAAATGGAAGCCTAAAAATTATGAGGGTAAATTTCTTGGAACCATCAGCCTGAGATATGCCTTAGAGCAATCAATAAATGTTGCCTCAGTAAAGCTGCTGAACAAAATAGGTGTTAAGAAAGCAATTAGCTGTGCCCAAAGGATGGGCATAAAAAGCAGGCTTGATTCAGACCTTACCCTATGTCTGGGTGTTTCGGCAGTTACCCCATTGGAGATGGCTGGAGCTTATACTGCCTTTGCCAATAATGGTGTCAGGGCAGAGTCGATGGGAATCAAGTACATTAAAAATTATGAAGGGAAATTATTGGATGTGTATTTACCCAAACAGAAGCAGGTGCTTTCCCCTCAAACAACTTACATCATGTTGGATATGCTAAAAGGGGTAGTCGAACGAGGCACAGCTAAGGGTGCCTTGCGGGGTAGATTGGGAAGAGAGGCTGCTGGAAAAACTGGAACATCTAATAATTGTGTGGATGCATGGTTTATTGGCTTTATCCCTCAACTTCTTGTGTGTGTTTGGGTTGGATACGATAAGGGACAGATTTCCATGGGAAAAGAAATGTGCGGCGGTGAAGTAGCAGCCCCAATATGGAGAGATTTTATGCTTAAAGTTATCCCTCAAATACCAGTAGCCTCATTCCAGAGGCCATATGGTATTATTGAGGTTAATATTGATCCATTTACAGGCTTGAAGGCTACCCAATATTGTCCAAGAACAAAAAATGAGATATTCATTGCGGGTACAGAGCCGAAGGGAACTTGTACAACTCATGTCAGACCAAGAGAGTGGTACTATTAGAGATAGAGAGGAAGAGGGCAGGTATAAGATCTGCCCCTACGACAGGGTGTGTTATTCTCTGAGCTAAACAATTAAGGAGTCCCTTCATGAAATTAGTAATAGCTTCCAGAAATAAAGGAAAGATTGAAGAGATTAAAAAATACCTGTCCGATACCCCCATAGAGGTAGTATCTCTAAGCGAATATCCAGCTATCCCTGAGGTCATTGAGGATGGTCATTCGTTTGAGGAAAATGCGGCAAAAAAAGCCATATTTGTAGCTGAATATACGCAAGAGATTGCCCTGTCAGATGATTCTGGGCTTGAAGTAGATTGCCTTCATGGAGAACCAGGGGTATTGTCTGCCCGTTTTGGCGGGGATAATCTTGATGATAATGGTCGCAACCAACTCTTGTTGGAAAGGATGAAAAATATCCCTCTGGCAGATAGAACTGCCCATTTCACCTGTGCCATAGCCATAGTTGACCCAGAAGGATGGATAAAAATCGTCAAGGGGCAATGTCAGGGAAGCATTGATTTCGTTCAGAGGGGTGAACAAGGCTTTGGTTATGACCCTGTCTTTATCCCGACTGGTTATACTGCTACATTTGCCGAATTGGGGATAGAGGAAAAAAATAAATTCAGCCATCGTGCCAAGGCATTGGAAAAGGCAAGGGATGTGTTGAAAAGAGAGATGAAAATTTACCACAAAGGCACAAAAAAAGAATAAAGAATCCACAGAATCAGATTAAGATTATCCGCAGATTACGCAGATGTTCTAATAAAAGAAAGACAACAAACAAAAAAATCTTAATCTGCGTAATCTGCGTAATCTGCGGATTAATTCTTCTCTGTATCTCTGTGGTAAATTTCCCTTGCTGAGTAGTTACGAAAAGACTTAGTGTCTTAGTGTCTTAGTGTCTTAGTGTCTTAGTGGTAAAAAAAGGATTTTCAAATGAAAGAAGCCCAATATTATACCCCAAAAGAAAATAATCAGGTTGTCTGCCATCTTTGTCCCCGTGAGTGTGTTATTAATGAGGCTAAGGCAGGGATATGTCGTGGCAGGGTCAACCATGAGGGAAAGCTATATGCCAAAACCTATGGTGAATGCTCCTCTATCGCCATGGATCCTATCGAAAAAAAACCCCTTTATCACTTTTATCCCGGAAGTCAAATCCTTTCTATCGGGACTATTGGATGTAATCTCAGGTGTCAATTTTGTCAAAATTGGCATATTTCTCAAGAAAGCGTACCCACACAGCAAGTAAGCTCGGAAGATATCGTCGAATATGCAAAAAGATCCAACTCCATTGGTGTAGCCTATACCTACAATGAGCCATCCATCTGGTATGAATTCGTTCTTGATACAGCAAGGGTTGTGAAGCAAAATGGGCTTAAAAATGTATTGGTTACCAATGGCTATATCAATGAATTGCCCCTGCTTGAACTGCTTCCATACATAGATGCATTAAATATTGACCTCAAATCCATGGAAGATTCGTTTTATCAAGGAGTATGCGGTGGTGTAAAATTAAATCCAGTGTTGAATACAATTAAATCAGCAAAAAAAAGTGGGTGCCTCGTTGAGCTGACAAACCTTGTTATTCCCACACTAAACGATGAATCCCATCAGATAAACAGCATGATAGACTGGATATTAGAAGAGATTGGGGATAGTGTGCCCCTCCATTTTTCAAGATATTTTCCTCAGTATAAAATGAACCTGCCACAAACCCCAATTTCAACCCTTGAGAGAATATACCATCAGGCATCACAACGATTGAAATATGTCTATATTGGAAATGCAGATGAAATCGGTGGTGATAATACCTATTGCCCCTCGTGTAAACAAATAGTTATCAAGCGAAAAGGGTATTCTATATCACAGTATAATCTAAAGGATGGACAATGTATGGGGTGTAATTCAAAGATAGCTGGGCGATGGGCGTAGAGACGCATATCCCCAAGATTTTTCTTGACATCCCAATCAATCTATGCCATAATAACCTTTAGAAAACATAAACACTAAACATGAGGTAAACAATGGACATAAAGGCACCAAGAGGGACGGTGGATATTCTTCCACAGGATATGGAAAAATGGCATTTTATTGAGAATATTGTCAGGCAAACTGTCAGCTGTTATGGTTATCAGGAGATTCGGACACCTATCTTTGAGGCAACTGAGCTTTTTGTCCGTGGGATTGGGGATTCAACGGATATTGTCAATAAAGAGATGTATACCTTTCAGGATAAAAAGGGCAGATCCATTACCTTGAGACCAGAAAACACCGCAGCAGTGGTTCGGGCATATATGGAGCATAACCTTGGCATTCAACAGGGTAGTTTAATAAAGCTGTTTTATATGGGTCCCATGTTCAGGTATGAAAGACCCCAGGCTGGAAGGCAGCGACAGTTTTATCAATTTGGGACAGAGGCACTTGGCAGTATACATCCGGGGTTGGATGCTGAGGTTATAGCCATGGCATTGCAGATATTTGAACAAATTGGTCTTGTTGGGCTTAAGGCAGAGCTTAACTCGGTTGGCTGCAAGGAATGTCGAACAAACTATTCCGTAGTATTGCTTGAATATTTTCATAACCATATAAGCCAGATGTGCCCTGATTGTCAGATGAGATTGGAAAAAAATCCCATGAGGATATTGGATTGCAAAGCTAAAGCCTGCCAGCTTTATATCAGCCAGTGCCCAATAGTGATTGATTCTGTGTGCCAGCCTTGCCGAAATCACTTAGATGAGGTGATAAAATACCTGCAACTCATGGGTATTTCACCAGTATTAAACCCAAGGCTTGTCCGTGGTCTTGATTACTATACCAAAACAGCCTTTGAGATACGGGATGAATCCCTTGGGGCTCAGAATGCTGTTGCTGCTGGTGGAAGGTATGATAACTTAGTCCATGATATGGGTGGACCAGTTGCTCCGGCAATTGGATTTGCCGCTGGTATGGAACGAATTGTACTTGCCATGAAAAATAAAGGGATTGAACCAATTGAAAAGCAAAATATGGTTTATATTGCAGTAACAAGTGAAGAGGTCAGGGATTCTTCTGCTGCTTTGGCTCAAAGGTTACGGGCTGACAATATCCCGGTGGAATTGTCTTGGGATAAAAAAAGCATGAAATCTCAATTTCGTCATGCAGCCAATATAAATGCCAGATATACTATTATTGTTGGTGATGAGGAGATTAATCAAGGAAAGGTTATGCTTAAGGATATGACCAAAGAAGAACAACAGTTGATAGCTGTGGAAGAGTTATCGGCATGGTTCAAAAGATAGGGTATCGTGTCTGACCCATCGGACTTGTTAGACCTGTCCAATACCCTTCATGTTTTGAACCATGACCGAGAATCTTTGTCTTACGCTATTTTATACATAAGCTCTGTGTTATTATTAGCCATCTCTGAGAAAGATTTGCCGTAAATGACCTTACCTGTTTCCTCTATCTGGAGAATTATTGAATCCCCAACCCTGTATCTTCGATACAACTCATCTGCCTTAATAATTAAAGGACGAAGATAATTGCCAAAGGATTGATATATCTCATTTATCTCCAAATCAACTTCCTTTTCTACAGCTTTTAGATTCATCTCATCCCGAACAACAACTAAAAGCTCAATATTGGCATCCTCTTCCTCACCCTGAATAACACTACCAAATAATACTAAAGAAATAGCAAACATTTTAAATCTTTTAGTAATGTGATCACATAGGGTTAAGAAAAGCTCTTTCTCTGACTTGAACAATGGCTTTAAGATATCCCTGGCCAAAAGATTATTAGGATTGATTCGATAAATCAGGGCATTGCCAACAATCTTAACACAAACAACCCCATGATCAGCCAGTTCTTTTAATGCCTGATGTGCTTTAAGATGAGATAGCCCTGTTCTTTTGGCTATTTGACGACCGGTAAGTTCTTCATGGCAGAAAAAAAGAAATCGTAGTAGTTTTACTTTGGACCGTTGCCCCAAAACTGTATCAAATGTGTTCTGAAAATACATCTATTCCCCCCTTTTTTTATAGATACAAAAAACCCCAAAGGCAGTATACTACAATATAGATATTTTGTCAAGTGTTTTTGCTGTTAGTGCAGCAATTCTCATTATGAACCGCAGAGTCGCAGAGTCGCAGAGAATGCATAGAAATGTGTAAAAAGTGGATATGGAGATGATAGAGATATATGGATTTTTACTGCAAACTATATATAAAACGCTTCGTTCTATCCCCATTA
>JAZDHC010000059.1:0-22988 GCA_043806395.1 Candidatus Desantisiibacteriota bacterium
AGGAACAACCCCCTAACCCCCTTTTTTAAGGGGGAATTAGGAAAATACATTCCCCTCTTGAGAGTGGACGCTACTTGCGGAGGAGGGTGTGTTCTGTTCCATTCGTTTACCCAATTTGTTACCCTGATTTGAACCATGCCCGATTTTGTTACTGGCTCGGCATTTGCGACCAAGACAATGACCACCTAAGAAAAAGGAATAATATATTGGGAGCTATGGGATGTGTTTCCATATTTCCCATGGTAAGTGGGTGGAATTTTTGAACCTTATCGAAAGTCGTTATTATCTGTTGTAGCGAAAGGCTTCAGCCTTCCATCATTAAATCTAAAGGATGTATAATCCATGCTTAAATCTAAATGTATCAAACGCATAGTGCTTGGAGGGCTTTTAAGCCTTTTTGTTTTTGCCATGCCTGTATTTGCTGCGGGGAATCTGCCTGTAAAACAAGAAACAAAACAGGAGCAGTTAAATAGAAAATTAGTGGAATTAAGACAGATTGAGGATAACATCGCTTTGGCGGATGCGGAGGGTCAAAAGCTGTCATCCCAGCAGGTGTATGAGTTGGCTCAAAGGGATGTTCAACAGAAAAAGGATAACTATCAGAAAGCAAAGGATGTCTATGATAGAGCCTCTAAAAATGCCGATATGTTTACTCAAGAACAATTAGTTCAATTTCTTGGTGATTATAAAAATGCGGAAAAAAGGCTTAAAGCCGCAGAGGCTAAGTTGCAAGAGATAAAGAGCGAGAAGGAACGAATTGAAGGTAGCTTTAATGCCCTGAAGAAGGAAAAGAAGGAAAAGGAGATAGAGATATTGGGGATTAAGGCAGAACTCTATGAAGATGAGTTGAGTAAGGCTGTTTGGGTTGAAGGGGTTGGGGAATGTATCATGGATGAGAGTAAGAGCATGAAGGACTGTGAGAAGTTGGCTCTTGAATATGCCAGAAGGGATGCTGTTGAAAAGGGTGGTAAGTCACTTATTGAGGCTGTTACTCAGGTTAAGATGTTTGAGCTGACCAGGGATGATATTAAGAAAACAGCTAAGGTGAATATTATTGATCAGGATAATAGTGGGGAATTTGGGAAGGTGAAAAAGATTCCTTTTGGAGATATGTTTAAGTTCACGGTAACCGTTAGGCTTAAGATACAAAGCATTACGACCTATAATCCTTATCGGGAGAAGATGAAGGAGTTGCAAGGAGAGGAAAAACCAGTATCGTCCTCATCAGAGCCAATTCAAAAACCAGAAGAAAAGGATAAAAAGCCGGCTCAATTACAAGTTCATTCCATAGGCGAGTCCTACGGTGGTGGTATAGTATTTTATGTCTCTGATAATGGACAGCATGGTTTAATAGCCGCCACAGCCGACCAAAGCACAGGTATGAGATGGTATGCAGGAAGATATATTAAGACAGGAGCTACAGCAGATGGAGTGGGTACAGGGAAAGAAAATACAGCCAGAATCATTGCTAAACAAGGAGATGGAGATGGTGGTAATTATGCTGCAAAATTATGCGATGAGTATTCAATAATAGTTGAGGGTGTTATCTATGATGACTGGTATTTACCTTCAAAGCACGAGTTAACTTTGTTGTATCAGCAAAGGAATGTTGTTGGCAATTTTAGTATTCATGGTTATTGGTCGTCTACGGAGTACAATGCCAGCGACGCGTGGGGCTTCAATTTCGGCGACAGCAATTCCGACGGCGACAAGGAGTACTTCACAAATAGGGTGCGTGCTGTTCGGGCTTTTTAACTATTTATCTATTTAACAATTTAATAGTACCGCCAAGTTGAACTTGTTAAAAATTGGCTTGTGAAGGTAAGGAGTATGTAGAGAAGAGATTGGTGGGTTTCACCTATGCTTTACGCTAAAACCGCTTGATGCGAGGAGAAAAATAATAATGAAAAAAATATGGCTTGCCATTCTCATCCCTATGTTGCTACTTTCTTGTGCGACAGATAGAACCATGGTCAAGGAAGATAGACCTGTTCAACAACAAGTGGCAGAGAAAGCGTTTAAGGAGTTGGATGAGGAAACCGGAGACAGGGACACCGTTACCTTGACAGAACAAGAGGAAGGAGTAAAAAAGCCGGAGCAACCATACATCCCCCTAACCCCCTTCAAAGGGGGAATTATAAACTATCCCCTAAAAGACCATTCCCCTATCTGGGTTCACCAGCCCAATTATGAAGGGATGTTTGGGGCTGTGGGTATAGCCAAGAAACAGGAAAAGGGAGGTTATACTGCCCAGAAGAGATTGGCTGTGATTATCGCTCAGGCAGAATTGGCTAAACAGATTGAGGTGATGGTTGATACAGAGTTGCAAACAGAAAAGACGATGATTAATCAGAATTATTCTTCCAAACTCAGTTCATTATCAAGACAGGAAGCACAACAACTTATAAAAAATGCTGTGGTGAAGGACGAATGGATACAGCCGGAAACAGGGGAGTTGTATGTTTGGGTGGTGATTGAAAGGTAGTATCGCGTCAACTTTGACATGTCGCAACAAATATTCTGGATTCCTGCTTTCGCAGGAATGACAATAATCACCGAGTTGTCATTCCTGCGCAGGCAGGAATCTATCTTTATTTATCCGACACTTGAGAGTTGACACTACAGTAGGGGCAAACCTGTGTGTTTGTCATATGAATGAATTATTCAAAACAAGGAGGTGATTGACAATATTGTTTGCTTATGGTGGCATACCTTGTAATTCCCCCCTTAATAAAGGGGGTTAGGGGGATGTTATCCTTTCTGAACTGTGCCAAAATTTAACAAAAGGTGGTAAGTCACTGATTGAGGCTGTTACTAAGGATTGCGATGGAATGTCATTCCTGCCCCCGTTTTCACGAGGGTAAACTCCAGCAGGAATCCAGAGGGTAATAAATGAAAAGGTTTTATATTTATATCCTCTGTAGCAAGAGGAATGGTACTCTGTATATAGGTGTAACATCAGATATTATTAAACGAATCTATGAGCATAAACATAATCTGATGGATGGTTTTACCAAAAAATACACCGTTCACTGTTTAGTATGGTATGAAATTCATGAATCTGCGATATCTGCTATTACCAGAGAAAAACAGATAAAAAAGTGGAAAAGGGATTGGAAATTGAAACTAATTGAAAAAGATAATCCACAATGGAATGATTTGTATGAAACTATTTGTAGGTAAGACTGGATTCCTGCCTTCGCAGGAATGACGCTGGTGGTTTGAACGCCGAAATGGAATGATTTGTATGAAACTATTTGTAAGTAAAACTGGATTCCTGCCTTCGCAGGAATGACGCTGGTGGTTTGAACGCCGAAATGGAATGATTTGTATGAAACTATTTGTAAGTAAAACTGGATTCCTGCCTTCGCAGGAATGACACTGGGGCACCTCTAAAAATTAAATCAAGCTGATGCAAGGCGGCGCAAAGAAAAAGAAAAAGCCGCAGTTTACATGTGGTAAATGAGCATTTTGAGCAACGAAACAACGCAGACAGCGTGGCTTTAGTGAGTTTTTAGAGGTGTCCATAAGTTGTATGCCAATATATCCTAAAATGGAGGTTTCAAATGAGTGTAGCAGAAAAGATTGTTCAGCATCTTGAAAATATGCCAGAACCAATGCAAGCAGAGGTGTTTGATTTTGTCGAATATCTTAATTCAAAGACCGCTGATCGCCAACAAATTCAATCTGAAACAAACTGGTCAACATTTTCTTTATTACAGGCAATGCGTGGTATGGAAAATGAACAGACATCCTATTGTCTCAAAGATATTAAGGAGATTTTCTCATGATTCGGGAAGGGCAAATCGTTCTTTTTAGATTTCTCCAAACAGATCAATCTTTTGGCAAGATACGCCCATCTCTTGTGATTCGCAAACTGCCAGGGACATACGACGACTGGCTAATTTGCATGATATCTTCTCAAATATCACAACTGATTGCGGAATTTGATGAGATTTTAAGTGAAAAGGATGCGGATTTTAAATACTCCGGCTTGAAAGAATCCAGCATTATCAGAATCAGCAGACTTGCAGTTGTTAACAAAAGTATTCTTTTGGGTGCCATAGGTGAAATTAACGCTACGCATTTGGTTCGTATTAAACATAAACTTTCCGATTGGATCAAAGATACCGAAAATCGCAATTTCAGAAAAGTCCTTTGTTGACCTGTACCCTAAAGCAAGGAGGATATTAACTTATGTTAGAATCTAAATATATCAGAAGAATAGTGATTGGAGGGCTTTTAAGCCTTTTTGTTTTTGCCATGCCTGTATTTGCTGCGGGGAAGCTGCCTGTAAAACAAGAAACAAAGCAGGAGCAGTTGGAGAGGAAATCAGTTGAGTTAAGGCAGATTGAGGATAACATCGCTTTGGCGAATGCGGAGTGTAAAAAGCTATCATCCCAGCAGGTCTATGAATTGGCTCAAAGGGATGTTCAGCAGAGAAAGGATGATTATCTAAAAGCAAAGGATGCTTATGATAGATCCTATAAAAATTCTGACATGTTCAATCAAGAACAATTGGCTCAATTTCTTAGTAATTATAAAAATGCGGACAAAGCACTTAAAATTTCAGAGGCAAGGCTGCAAGAGATAAAAAGTGAAAAGGAGCGAATTGAGGGGAGTCTTGTTGCCCTGAACAAAGAAAAGAAGGCAAAGGAGATGGAGATTTTAGGGATTCAGGCAGAGCTTTATGAAAATGAATTGAGTAAGGCTGTTTGGGTTGAAGGGGTTGGAGAATGTATCATGGATGAAAATAAAACCATGAAGGATTGTGAGAAATTAGCCCTTGAGTATGCCAGAAGGGATGCTGTTGAAAAAGGGGGTACAGTACTTATCGAAGCTGTTACTGAGGTTAAGATGTTTGAGCTGACCAAGGATGATATTAAAAAAACAGCTAAGGTGAATATTGTTGAACAGGATAATACCGGTAATTTTGGAAAGGTGAAAAGGATTCCCTTTGGAGATATGTTTAAGTTTACAGTAACGGTCAGGCTTAAGGTACAGAGTGTTGCGATTTATAACCCTTATCAGGAGAAGGTGAAGGAATTGCAGGAGAAAAGAGAAGGGCAGCAAGGAGAGGAGGCAAAAACTCCGGAAAAGGTGCTGCTGCTGAAATGTCTTCAAAGCCAGCCGTCAGCCACTACATAGGTGAACACTACGGTGGCGGGATAGTATTTTCCGTATCTGATACTGGACAGCATGGTTTAGTAGCAGCCATAAAAGACCAAAGCACAGGAGCTAATTGGAATGATGCAAAGCAGATTTGTAGCAACTACCGAGGCGGTGGGTATGCCGATTGGTATTTACCTTCGAAAGATGAGTTGGATTTATTGTATCTGCAAAAAGGTGTTGTTGGCGGTTTTGGTAGCGACTACTATTGGAGTTCTACCGCCGAGTACAATAGTTACGACGCGTGGACCCAGCACTTCGACAGTGGCTTCCAGGGCTACCTCGGTAAGTACTACCCAGACTTTGTGCGTGCTGTTCGGGCTTTTTAACTATTTATCGTAACTGCTCAATAACCTGTGGATTTTGCAAGCTACGAAGATTGCCATTGTGAGCTTACTTCTTTGCAATGTAGAAAACCCTTTAGGGTTGTTAATATAAAGAACAAGGCTAAAGCCTTTTCTACTACAATCGCAACGAATTAGATTACCTTGTCACTTTCAATTTTCTGAAATTGCCACAGGATATTGAGCAGTTACCAAATTTCAATAAATGTGGTGATAGGATACTTTTGGAGGTCTTTTAATGGTAACTCAAGAACAAATAAATGAGATTATAAGAAGAATCGTAGAAAACTTCAGACCTCAAAAGATAATTCTTTTTGGTTCTTATGCTTATGGAAATCCTACGGAAGGTAGTGATTTAGATTTATTGATAGTTAAAGAGAGCAATGTCCCAAGGCATAAGAGAGGGAGAGAGGTCAGAAGGTATCTTCGTGGCTTAAAAGTTTCTATTGACTTACTTGTTTATACTAAAGATGAAATTCAGAAATGGAGCAATATTAAACCAGCTTTCATAACAACAATTATGGAAAAAGGGAGGGTTTTGTATGGATAATAATAGCACTGGATTGATTAAAGAATGGATTCATAAGGCAAAACATGATTTAGGGATGGCAAAGTTAGCCTTAGAAAACAAGCCGGAGTATACAGATTCTATATGTTTCCATTGTCAACAAACTGTTGAAAAATACTTAAAAGCCTACTTAGTATTTTTAGATATTAGATTTGAGAAAAAACATGGCTTGAGTTATTTGTTAGATTTGATAAATGAAAAAGAGAAAGTGTCAGATGAATTTTATGAGATGCTTGAAAATTTAGAAGATTATGCAGTAGAAATTCGATATCCTGACGATTGGTTTGAGCCAACCTTAGATGAGGCAAAAGATGTATATGAAATAGCGAAAAAGGTGGAAGAATTTGTGTTAGAAAAAATTAATTTCCAATGATTAAAGGAGCAAATTATAATGAAAACAACATGGCTTGCAATTCTTATCCCTATGCTGCTGCTTTCTTGTGCGGAAAACAGGACAGTAGTCAAGGAAGATGCAAAGCCTGTTCAATCCCAAGCGGCAGACAAGGCATTTGAAGAATTGGATGTGGGAACCGGGGACAGGAATACTGTTACCCTGACAGAACAAGAGGAAGAGGCAAAAAAACCAGAACAACCATCAGGTTATCCCATAAAAGACCATTATCCTGTCTGGGTTTACCAGCCAGATTATGGCGGGGTATTAGGAGCTGTGGGTATAGCCAAAAAGCAAGAAAAAGGAGGGAGTGCGGCACAGAAGAGATTGGCTGTGATTATTGCTCAGGCAGAGCTGGCTAAACAGATTGAGGTGATGGTTGATACAAGGCTGGAAACCGAAAAGACAACAATTGGCAATGAGTATTATTCCAGACTCAGTTCATTATCAAGACAGGAAACGCAACAACTTATAAAAAATGCCGTGGCAAGGGACGAATGGATACAGCCGGAAACAGGGGAGTTGTATGTTTGGGTGGTGATTGAGAGGTGAACCATGGGGAATGGCAGGTAATGGACAGACATGCCTTGTGATTCTTTCTTATTAAAGGGGGTAATAGATAATATTTGCTTATGGTGGCTTGGCTTGTGAAGGTTGGTGGTGCTTTTATCCTTTCTGAACTGTGCCAGAATTTAACAATAGGAGGCTATGACGATGAAAAAGGTACTTTTAATGTTGGGGATTCTAACCATATCCCCAATGATAATTATTGGTTGTGGTGCAACGAAAAAAGAGATTAAGGAACAGCCTAAGGTTCAAGAAAAAGGTCTGGCAAAGGAGTTTGCCAACGCCCCTGAATGGGTTTTGAATCCTTCAGTGGAAAAAGGGCTTGCCGCAATAGGCTCAGTCAAGATGGGAAATGCTGGAATGCAGTTTGCCAGAACAGAGGCTTTGGCAAATGGCAGGGATGAGCTTGTCAGAATAATGAGTGTTAAGGTGTCGAATATGGTAAAGAATTTCAGCCAAGCCACAGGATTAGGAAATAGTCAAACCGTGGATAAGGTCTCAAGTCAGGTTTCAAAGCAGATTGCTTCTGAGGTGTTAAGTGGCTCAAGGCAAAAAGATATGTGGGTATCTCCGAGTGGGGATGTTTATATTTTGGTGATAGTGGATACAAGCCTTATTAAACAAACGGTTAAGGATAGTATCGAGTCAAGTTATAAAAACGATGCGGCATTAGGACAGCAGTTTCAAGCCAAGAATGCCCATGAGGAACTCAATAAAGAGGTAGATAAGGAGTTTGGTGGGGTTAAGGAGCAGAAATAGTAAAAAGAATAGATAGCGGTCACCTATCGACAGTTCACCGCAGTGCCCTCTGTGTTCTTTACGGTGAACTGTTACGATTTGTTAATGAAATCATTACTGGCTCGGCATTTGCGACCAAAAAAGGTGAAAAACCACCTGAGAAAAGGGAAAAAACATAATGGAGCATCTGAATAAAAGAGCGTGTGAGATATTAAGCTATGTGATAAGTATCCTTGCTGATAATCTTAACCCAAGCAAGATTATTCTCTTTGGCTCAAGGGCAAAGGAAAAATTTCCTCAGCATGCTGATTTTGATCTGGCAGTGGATGGAGAAAAACCAGAGATACGGAAAAGACGGAAGATTATGGAGGAGATTGAAGGGGTTTGTGGACTTTACGGTATTGATCTTGTATTTTTAGGCTCTGTGGATAAAAGATTCAAGTATATAATTCTTAATACAGGAAAAGTGGTTTATGAAAGAAAGCGTTGAATATGCTATCGAAAAGTTTGAACACGGTTTTATGAGGCTAAAAGAAGGTGTTTTGTCAGCAGAGGATGAGCTCGAAAAAGATGGGGTTATTCAAAGATATGAATTTACTTTTGAATTGCTCTGGAAGGCATTAAAAATATTTTTAGAATATCAAGGAATTGAGGTTAAAACCCCAAGAGAAAGCCTGAAAGAGGGCTTTAGGATAAATCTTTTGGATGAGGATGAGATATACCTTGATATGCTTGAAGATAGAAACATAACCTCACATGTATATGATCAGGAAACAGCTGAGGATATATTTGAAAGGATTAAGACTGACTATCTTCAGGCAATGGAAAAGGTCTTAAATAAATTGAAGGAATCGTAGCTGGAGGAAAAATTGTGACTCAATTAGAACAAGCAAGATCAGAAAAAATCACCGATGAGGTAAGAAGAGTTGCCAGCAGTGAAGGGCGGGAGGTTGAGTTTATCCGTCAGGGTATTGCTGCGGGCAGGATAGTCATACCGCATAACATTAACCATCGCATTAATATGTATTCAGGAATAGGTGAAGGGCTTAGAACTAAGGTCAATGCTAATATTGGCACATCACCTGAGCGTATGGAGCTTGATGAGGAGATAAAAAAGGCAGAGATAGCTATTGCATTTGGGGCAGATGCTATTATGGATTTGAGTATTGCTGGTGATGTTCAAGCAATAAGGAAAACATTGCTTGAAAAGATAGCCGTCCCGTTTGGTACTGTACCGATATATGAGGCTGCGTTGAATGCTGTTGAAAGCCATGGCTCTATCATGAATATGACCCCTGAAAGCATTCTTGAGGTAATCGCCCGGCAGGCTGAGGATGGTGTGGATTTTATAACCATTCACTCCGGGGTTACACAATTGATTATTGAGAGACTAAAACAACAAGGTAGATGTATGGATACGGTCAGCCGTGGCGGTACATTTATTGTTGAATGGATGCTTTATCATAATAAGGAAAATCCTTTTTATGAAATGTTTGATGAGATTCTACAAATTGCCAGACAATATGATGTGGTTTTAAGCCTTGGTGATGGTCTGCGACCTGGATGTCTATCCGATGCTACAGACAGACCACAAGTTCAGGAGTTGATTCTCCTGGGGGAGTTAGCAAAAAGGGCTTATGAGGCAGGGGTGCAGGTGATGATTGAGGGTCCAGGGCATGTTCCTATGAATCAAATAGCGGCAAATGTACTTCTGCAAAAGCAACTCTGTAATCATGCTCCATTCTATGTGCTGGGGCCATTGGTGACAGATATTGCCCCGGGATATGATCATATAACCGCAGCCATTGGTGGGGCAATTGCGGCGGGTGCCGGGGCTGACTTCCTCTGCTATGTTACCCCATCCGAACACCTGAACCTTCCCACCATAGATGATGTCAAAAATGGTGTTATTGCTGCCAGAATTGCTGCTCATGCTGGTGATATTGCCAAGCAGATACCAGGGGCATTTGACAGGGATATTAAGATGGCTAAGGCAAGGGCTGAACTTGATTGGAAAAAACAGGCTGAATGTGCCATTGACCCTGACAGGGTAAATGCTATCAGGGGACATATTCAGGATGATACTTGTGGAATGTGTGGCAGTTTTTGTGCTATTAAGATGGTCAGGGAAAGGCTGCAAAGAGCATAGGCTGTAGGTGGTTAGGCTGTAGGCTGTTAGGTAGGGAAAAGAAAAACACAGATTTATTGACGCTGTTCATCCATATCCTATAGCCTAAAAGCCTAAACACCTACAGCCTATTTACCTATTTCAGGAGGGATTTTCAAGTGAAATATATTTTTGTAACTGGCGGGGTTGTATCTTCCTTAGGAAAGGGTGTGGCTGCTGCCTCTATTGGGCATCTTCTGGAATCAAGGGGGCTTAGAATTTCTATGCAAAAGCTTGACCCTTATATCAATGTTGACCCGGGAACAATGAGTCCGTATCAGCATGGTGAGGTTTATGTGACGGATGATGGGGCAGAGACAGATCTGGATCTGGGGCATTATGAGCGATTTACTGATGTTAAATTGAGCAAGGCAAGTAATGTCACTACTGGGAAAATATATCAATCTGTTATAACCAAAGAAAGAAAGGGGGAATATCTTGGGCAGACCGTTCAGGTGATCCCTCATATTACAGATGAAATAAAATCTTGTGTTAAATTGATGGCAAAAGAAGATATAGATGTGGTTATTGTTGAGGTTGGCGGTACGGTTGGGGATATGGAAGGTATGCCCTTTATGGAGGCTATCAGGCAATTCAAAAAGGATGTGGGCAGAAATAATGTCATTTATGTTCATCTGACATTGGTGCCATTTATCAAGGTCTCTGGAGAGGTGAAAACAAAGCCTACACAACATAGTGTCAATAAATTAAGGGAAATAGGGATTATTCCCGATATACTTATATGTCGTACCGAGCGAGCCTTGAGTGAGGAGATAAAGGAAAAGATTTCCCTGTTTTGTGATGTAGAAAAAAATGCTGTGGTTAATGCCCCTGATGTAAGCAGCGTCTATGAGGTTCCTATTGTTTTTAAGCGACAGGGGGTAGATAATCTGATCATTGATTTGCTTGGATTAGCTGACAAGGTTTCCTTGCACCAGGGAGAGGATTTATGGGCAGATATGGTGAATCAATTAAAAAGTCCAAAACACTCCCTGACCATTGCTGTGGTAGGGAAATACATAAAGCTGCCTGATGCCTACAAGAGTATTATTGAGGCACTTAATCATGGTGGTATCTGGCATGGAGCAAAAATACACATAAGATGGGTTGATTCTGAAAGCTTGAAGTCTTCTGAGGATGCAGAAAAATACCTTTCTGATTTGGGCGGAATATTAGTGCCGGGTGGATTTGGATACAGGGGGATTGAGGGTAAGTTAGAGGCTGTCCGATATGCTCGGGAGAATAAGATTCCATTTCTTGGCATATGTCTTGGTTTGCAGTGCGTGGTGATTGAGTTTGCTAATAATGTCCTTGGGCTTATTGGTGCAAACTCGGTGGAGGTTGATCCTGAGACACCATATCCGGTAATACACTTGATGGAAGAGCAGCAAGACATTAAAGACATTGGTGGAACAATGCGACTTGGAAGCTATCCAGCTATTTTGCGAAAAGATACAACAACGATTAATGCCTATGGCTCGGAACTGATAGCTGAAAGGCATAGGCATCGATATGAGATTAATCCCAAATATTGCGTGGAATTTGAAAAAGCAGGATTAATCATGGCTGGCACTTCACCTGATGGCAGGTTGGTAGAAATAGTGGAGATTAAGGATCATCCCTGGTTTGTAGCCACACAGTTTCATCCAGAATTCAAATCAAAACCAACGGATCCACACCCATTATTCAGGGAATTTGTTTTGAATAGCTTGAAACATCAGGGAAGGATATAATTTTTGGGGGTACATAAAATGGCAAGGAATATGAGTCGGGATGATGTGCAAGAGCTTCTTGGAGCACTAAAAGACATCCTTGGAACTAATGCTGAGACACAAGAACAAGATATGGAATGGAAGAAAGAGATGGAGAATCCGCAAATTGATGGTGGTGAGACCATTGGTGAGATAGAGAATGGTGGAAAAACCATCAGTTCTGCATCTGCCAGAGGTGCTGCCACTAACACCAGATATTTTCGGGAGATAGAACCTGAGACAACCAGCTCGAAATCAGTCGGGTCAGATATAGTAAATTTTCTATGGATAGTGGTTATTGTGGGAGCTATTGGGTTTGGAGGTTGGTCTTTCTTTTCATCCGGTACAGCAGGAAAGGTTATGGGGGCTGTAAAACAACAAGGGGATAAGGCAATTAAATTTGTTACTGGTGGGGCACAAAAATAACATCATGCAAAACCTACAATCAACCCTTTCCCGTATCAATCGCAGAGGATACAAGGCATATCAGGACATAGAGGGTGGGTACAAATTCAAGACACATGACTTGATTATTGACCGCGTTCAAGGGGATCCGTTTGCCAGTCCAAGCAGGGTAAGGCTGTGGGTGCCACAATCTGTTGCTGGTTTTGACTCGGGGCTTTTTTCTAACAAAATACGAAATGTTGGGCTTTGTGATTATCTGACTCGGGAGTTTGGGAAAAATATCCATAGATTTGTTCGAGGTAGAAGAGGTATCGGGACAAGTGGAGAGGTATTTATTGATAGACCGGGGCAGGAGATATTAGAAAGAAGTTCGATAATAATTAATGAAAAATTCGTTGAGGCTCGGATCTGTGTTGGCCTTCCTGCGGCTGGCCGTACTGTGCTGGCTGATGAGGCATGGGCTGTCTTATCAGATGAGCTTTGCCAACTTGTATTTCATTCACTTGTATTCAATAATCTGCACAAAGATACTCTTGTAAAACATATTGAATCTGCGGAAGATCAGGAATCATTGAGGATAATAATTGCAAGCAAAAATTTAGTTGCATTCATAGCAAACAACTCGTTACTTCCCAGAACAAGTGGTATTGATGATAGACCGCTCAAGGATGGGCTTCGATTTAAGAGTCCGACAGAGCTTGAGACCACAATTATCTTACCAAATAAAGGTATGGTTTCAGGCATGGGCATCCCGGCTGGTGTAACCCTCATTACCGGTGGTGGGTATCATGGTAAAACTACTGTACTTAAGGCAATTCAGCATGGCATATATAATCATATCCCGGGAGATGGTCGGGAGTTGGTGGTAACCATTCCTGATGCAGTGAAGATACGGGCAGAGGATGGCAGACGGGTGGAGGGTGTGGATATATCCCCCTTTATTAATAATTTACCCCTTGGAAGAAAAACGACGAATTTTAGCACAGATAATGCCTCAGGCTCCACCTCACAGGCAGCAAATATTGTTGAGGCATTAGAAATGGGGGCAAGGCTTTTGTTGATTGATGAGGATACGACTGCCACAAATTTTATGATCCGTGATAGACGAATGCAGGCATTGGTGGCAAAGGAAAAAGAGCCGATTACCCCATTTATTGACAGGGTGCAAGGGCTTTATGAAACACATGGGGTGTCGACGATAGTTGTGATTGGTGGGTGCGGGGATTATCTTGATGTAGCTGATATTGTTTTGAGAATGGAGGAATATGAGCCGTTTGTTGTGACAGATGAGGCAAAGAAAATAGCCAGCATTTATCCTACCGGCAGGGTGTTTGAAGGGGGGATTTCTTTAGATAAGATAAAACACCGCATCCCTGTGGCATCAAGTTTTGACGCATCCCGCGGCAGAAATGATGTAAAAATATCTGTTAAGGATTTACACACCATTATTTATGGAACGCAGGTTATTGATCTTATCGGTATCGAGCAGTTGGTAGATGAGAGTCAAACTCGGTTTATTGCTCAGGCAATATACATCTTGAGTCAGCGATATATGCAGGATAATCGAACCTTAAGCCAGATAATAGATAACCTTCTGATGGATATTTCACGGGATTCTTTTGATATTTTGGATAGGCAGCCTCATGGTAATTATGCCATATCAAGGAAATATGAACTGGCTGCGGCGATTAATCGATTGAGAAGTGTAGGGAGGAGGTAGAAGCAAAAGATGGACTTCGATAGGTTACATTAGGCATGATTCAAGTTAGATAACAAAAGGAGAAAGATATGACAAGCAATAAGCAAGTATTAGAATGGATTGAGGAAATGAAAGGATTATGTAAGCCAGACAGTATTTACTGGTGTGATGGCTCCATAGAGGAAAAGGGGCGTTTTGAGCAGGAGGCAATTAGCAATGGTGAGTTGGTGGAATTAAATCAGGAAAAGTTGCCAGGTTGCTTCTACCATCGGACAGCACTTAACGATGTGGCTCGAACCGAGCATCTGACCTTTATTTGTACGACTGATAAAGATGATGCGGGACCAAATAATAACTGGATGTCTCCTGAGGATGGCTATAAAAAAGCCGGAGATATATTTAGCGGCTCAATGAAGGGCAGAACCATGTATGTTATCCCATTTTCCATGGGACCGGTTGGCTCTCCATTCAGCAAGATTGGGGTGCAATTGACAGATAGCCGATATGTTGTCTTAAATATGCGTATTATGACCCGCATGGGTAAAACAGTCACTGCTGAATTGGACAAAGGGACAGATTTTATCAAATGCCTTCATTCTACAGCTGATTTGAATGTTGACCGTCGGCTTATTCTTCATTTTCCACATGACAATACCATCTGGAGTGTTGGTTCAGGGTATGGTGGGAATGCCCTTTTAGGCAAAAAGTGTTTATCCCTCAGGCTTGCCAGTTATATGGCAAAAAATGAGGGATGGCTGGCAGAGCATATGCTTATCATGGGGGTAGAGCGACCTAATGGGTTTGTAGATTATATCGCTGCTGCATTTCCCTCAGCTTGTGGTAAGACTAATCTGGCCATGCTTATCCCACCAAAGGGATTGAAACGCAAGGGGTATCGTATCTGGACAGTAGGTGATGATATTGCCTGGATGCGTGTTGATAGCGATGGGGCATTGTGGGCAGTTAACCCTGAGAATGGATTCTTTGGGGTGGCACCTGGAACCAATTCTAAAACCAATCCCAATGCAATTGCCGCAATTCAAAGGGGTACTATTTATACCAATGTTGTCCTTAAACCAAATAAAACCGTCTGGTGGGAAGGGGGAAATGGACCTATTCCAAATAGGGGTATTGATTGGCAGGGGAAGCCATGGAAACCAGGTATGCTTGATTCTAATGGAAATTATATCAATGGTGCTCACCCCAATAGTCGAGTTACGGCCCCAGTTACAAATTGTCCATCCATTTCGCATCGTATAGATCAGCATCATGGGGTGCCTATTTCAGCGATTATTTTTGGGGGGCGACGGGCACATCTTGCTCCGCTTGCGTATGAATCCTTTAATTGGCAGCACGGAGTTTTTGTAGGGGCAACCATGGCTTCTGAAATGACCGCTGCTGCTCAGGGAACAATGGGTAAGGTAAGACGCGACCCAATGGCTATGCTGCCCTTTTGTGGATATAATATGGCTGACTACTTTGGTCACTGGCTTAAAATGGGGAAGACGATGACAAAACCACCATTGATATTTAATGTAAATTGGTTTAGAACGGATGAGAACAATAACTTCCTCTGGCCTGGTTATGGGGAAAATCTTCGGGTTTTAGAGTGGATTATTGACCGTTGTTATGATAAGGCTGAGGCTGTTAAAACACCCATAGGATTTGTTCCTGCAACAGGAAGCATTGATATGACCGGGCTTAATATTGATGCAAAGGCTATGAAACAGTTATTAGATGTTAATACTAATGATTGGTTAGGGGAATTAAAGGGTATATCAGAATTCTTTGATCAATTTGGGGATAGATTACCCAGGGAGATATGGGATGAATATGCGGCACTTGAAGGGCGGTTTCAGGCTACAGGTGTATAATCTGTCGAAGCAAGGGGTGGCTCTTATCTTATGCCTTTGTGCCTTAATTGCAGGATGCAGCCCCAAGGATAAAGCCGTTGTGAATATGACTAAGGATGAATCAGGAGCAACCCTGAAGGACTTTCATCTTGTGGAAACAGTAAATGGGAAACCGCAGTGGGAATTGTCTGGTAAAAATGCAGAGACAAAGCAGGATATAATCAATATCCACAACATTAACTGTACCTTTTTTCATTCTCAAACAGGGGAAGCCACGCTTAAGGTAAAATCGGATAGTGGCAGGCTTGAAACAAATACTCGTGGAATTGAGCTTGTTGGCAAGGTTATAGCTGAGGACTCAAGCAAGAACATTTTTTATGCCTCAAGGCTTATCTGGGATGCAGAACATTCGGCATTAAATAGCCCTGAAGGGATAACCATTCAGATGAAGAATGCTGTGTTTAAGGCAGATACCTTGAGCATTAACCCTGATACGCAGGTGATTGAGGCAAAAGGGGTGAGGATAAATATTGGGGGGCAACCGTTCAATCCTTTCTTTGATAGTAAGGTGCAATAATAAAATACACATGAGCCGCTGGCTCACAAAGGGAAATGAAAATTAAGATGGTAGTCGCAGGGGTAGCCACAAGACTATTAGTTATTTCACCGTAACTACTCAGGTGTAAATAAGGGAAAAGGGGAAAGTAGGGGAAAATGGAAAAGAGAGAGAATTATGTTTCTTTTTCCCCTTTTTCCAGCTTTTTCCCTGTTCCCTTTAATCTCTTCCCTGTTCCCTTTTGCCTTACTTACACTCTTTGAATAGTTGGCTGATTCAAAATGTGTCTGAAATAACAATAGCTGAGTAGTTACAAGATATTTTTGATTAGAATGTTCTGCAACAATGACAAAGAGCCTTTTATCCTATGACGAAAAAATAGACATGTATCCACACAATTCCCAGTAGAACCGTTTTTATCATTCACCAAGACATTTCAGACACCTGAAAATTTTTATTGACATAAGAAGAAAATTGCTGTATAATAAAGTATTTATTTAACTTGCAACATAGAGAACGGTTGCAACTGTTCTTAGAAACCAATAAATTAAGGAGAGGTGTAAATATGAGTACAGTACCACAGCTTTTGGAAGAGTATAAGTTTCAGATCAGGGAGAACCAGTATTCCGGGATTGGTGGGCAGAATTGCTTTCCATTCCAGTCCTTTGAGGGGACTATCCCTCATATGCCAAAGATTGCCCTTGAGGTATATGACACACCTGGTGAGGAATGGCCAGAGGCTGTGGCTAATGTTTATCGGGATGTGTGGCATAATCCAGTTGACTGGGCAAAGACTATTGAGACTAAATATAAGCCTGATATGATTTGTTTGCAGCTTGCCAGTGCTGACCCAATGGGCGAGGATGCCTCCCCTGATAAGGTGGCAGAGATAGCCAGAAAAGTGGCTGAAGCTGTGTCTTTACCGTTAATTGTTTATGGGTGTGGAAATGCAGAAAAAGATGCCATAGTATTGAAAAAAGTGGCTGAGGCATTGTCCTTTAAGAAATCATTTATCGGTCCGGTGGTAGAGGGGAATTATAATGCTGTTGGGGCTGCTATCCTATCTTATGGCCATTATGCCATTGCTCAAACCCCAACAGATGTCAATCTTTGCAAGCAGCTCAATATTCTTTTATCCAACCTTGGGGTATCTTTGGATAACATAGTTATTGACCCTACCCCTTCTGCCCTTGGATATGGATTAGAATACACCTATTCCATCATGGAAAAGATCCGTTGTGCTGCCTTTCAAACCAATGATGATAAGCTCAATCTGCCGATTATTGGAAATATTGCTGGTGAGGTCTGGAAGATAAAAGAGGTAAAGACAGACGATGAAAAGATGGGGAATACACAGATACGAGGTGTCTTTTTTGAGGCAATGACCGCTATCTCTTATATTCTGGCAGGGGCAGATATTGTGGTGATAAGGCATCCGCAAACAATGACATTGCTCAGGAATTGGATGGCTGATATGGCGGGGACAGTAGGGGCAGACCTATGTGTCTGCCCTGATAATGTAGGGACAGACCTATGTGTCTGTCCTGATAAGGAAACAGAACCAGCTGACATGGATGGAATAATTCAATCTGCCTTTTCTGTATTCCGTGAATTAGGTGGGGAATTGACAGGGGGCGTATATGCCAGTGCGATGGCTATGGAATTAAAACAAAAGGGACTTGAGTCTGAGAAGAATATACCCTTGACCATAACCTATAAGGGTGTAGAGGTTGGCAGCGTGGAGAATAATATAAGGGTAGGGAATATTCTTGTTGTGATAGGCTGCAAGGATAAGAATGCGTTGAATAGATACCTGTTATCATCAGGACTTTCCTGTGGAATAGGGTTGGCATTTGAAGAGACGATGAATATAGTTTATGCAGAAAAGGAGTAAACGATCATGGGAATGACACATGTAACGACTGCAGTAGTTAATCTAAGGGATCCAGAAAGACGCTGGGAAGGATTATTTTTGGTTGATACTGGTTCTATTGATTGTATGGCTCCTGGAAGGTATTTGCGGGAGATTGGGATTGAACCCAGCGGAAAACGGAGTTATGAATTGGCTGATGGCACAGAGATAAAGATGGATATTGCTGCTGTCCAAATAGAGTTTATGGGTGAGATAATTGGTGCAACCATAATCTTTGGTAAGGATGATGTGGAACCCATTCTTGGCGTAACAGCCCTTGAGTCTGTTGGTATTGAGGTTGATCCGCAGAACCAGCGTCTGAAACGACTTCCTGCTGTTCGGTTGAAAAAATTTGGAGGTAAACAAATATGAATTTTATGGAAAAATTGGCAAAGCATAAAACCTGCCCATCTTATGAAGAGGGTGGCTGTTGCAGGGCATGTTATATGGGTCCTTGCAGGATTACGGATAAGGCTAAAGAGGGTGTTTGCGGTGCTACAGGTTCAACTGTTTCTGCCAGAAATCTCGGCAGAATGGCTGCTGCCGGGGCTTCTTCCCTGTCTACGGCTGTCCTTTCTGTGTTGGGCAACAGGGCAAGTGATTGGGTATCGAAGCAAGAGGAAAAGGGGTTGGATCTGAGTAAGATTTTGCCATCAGATCGGGTTGCCTTGCTTAATCGTCTGCATCTTACCCCGCGAAATGTTCATCGGGAGATAGTAGAATTACTCCATAGGGTGAGCATAGGTGTTGATCAGGAGTGTGAACATATTCTTTTGCAGACTATTCGCATGAGCCTCGGTGGGGTGCTTTTTTCTGCACTTTTGCCAGCTGACGAAAAATCAGTAACAGCGGATATTGATACAGCTGTGCTTTCAGAAGAAAAGCCAAATGTCATCCTGTATGGCAATGTGGAATTGAACTCTGATAAGGTCAATGTTGTTCGGGTAGACTCTCAGCTTAGATTGGAGGCACTTCTTACCTCTGGAAGAGTGGATGTGGTATTTTACAATCTCCATTCCCAATCCATTAAATATATGGCTGAATGTTACCATACGGCTTACATTCGGGACAATTCAGGGATAGATGTTGTAGCCAAGGCAGTTGAGAATCAGTCCAAACGCACCCAAACCCTGAATTTCAAGGGAACAATCTCGCAAATAAAACTATCCGCGCGTTTACTTAAGAATGCCCTTATGGAATCAAATATCCGTGGGATTGTCTGGCTTAGTGGGTGTGTAAATCCACGATTGGAGGATAAGAGAGCGGAATTGGTCAAGGAATTGGTTGCTCAGGATATTCTGGTGATAGTTACTGGTTGCTCTATCAATCAGCTCATTGATACTGATTTGCTCCATCAACTAATTGCCCCTGTTGGTGAATTCTTGAAGGAATTTTGTGAAAAAACAGGCATCCCGCCAGTGGTTTACCTTGGAAGTTGCTTGAAAGAGGGGGCAGTAATTAAACTGTTGAATGAAATAAGTGGGGCAGCAGGCATTGGGGATATATCTTCCTTGCCGGTTGGGTTAATTATTCCCTCATGGCGGAGTGAACGAAATATTTCCCTTATGCTGGGGGCAATTGCCTGTGGCATCTCGGTGCAGGTTGGTTCACACCTGCCCATTAATTCAGAGGTGCGTGGATTTTTAGAGAATAGCTGTAATGAGATCCTCCTTGGGCATTTTCTGAAAGAGGATGTATCCATCATTGAATATCTCAACCGCAAACGGGAACGGTTATCCCTTTCTGCACACTTGAATACTTATGTACCTGAAACAACAACTACCAATGAAGATTATATAGATATGGTGGCTGGAGCTGCATTTTCCATATACAGGGCATTGGGGCACGGGTTGTCTACGGATGTTTACAGAAACGCATTGATTGTAGAATTGAAACAACTTGATCTGCAAACCTCTATGGTAAATGTGCCAATTTTGTATCAGGGTGAGGTAATCTCCTCGCTGGAAGAATTATTGGTAGAGGATAAGCTAATCGTCTGCATAGGTGATGCACGGAATGAATTGAAGGCTGCTTTGCTGGGGACAAAGAAGGAGAAGGGGATGTATATTGTTTTTGATAGGGAGATGTTAAGGATAGGGTGGATTTAGGAGAATACGGGATAATGTCATAAATTGTGTTTTTCGCTGGTCTTAATCAACGATAGCTGCGTTGTTCAGGTTCGTAGGGGCGAACCTATGTGTTCGCCCAATTATTTGGGTAGACACACAGGTCTACCCCTACGGTCCACCTTTACGCCTTGCTCGCCTTGATTGGAATATATTGGGACACTTCCCATATTATGAGGCGGGACACACCAAAAAGCTGAAGGATAATTAATATGGGAAGTGTCCCCCCTATTTTAAAATTAGGTGTACTAGGAGGAAAATTTATGTTTGAAGAAACAACTGTATGTCCGGCAACTCAGGCAATGTTGCAAAAGGCAAAAGACGAGAATATCAAGACATGCTTTGATCGGGTTAAGGATCAAAAAGGCTGTCCCTTTGGTGAGACAGGGGGATGCTGTCGGGTTTGCAGTACTGGACCATGTAGAATATCGCCGAAAAAGGCTGATGTGGAGACTGGTCTGTGCGGTGCATCAGCAGACATTATTGCTGCCAAAAATTTTGTACGAATGATTGCAGTTGGAACTGCGGCACACTCTGACCATGCCAGAGGCGTGGCTGAGGTGTTCTCATTAGCTGCCAAGGGGAAGATTCCGGGATACACAATAAAAGATACCAAAAAACTCATGATGCTGGCTGAGGTGTTTGATATAGCCACTGAGGACAGAAAGGTAGAGGATATTGCGGTTGAATTGGCAGAGAAGTGTCTGGAAGAGTTCAGCAAGGATGAACCGCTTACCTTCCTGAAAAGGGCACCATTAAATCGACAGGCATTATGGCAGGAAAAGGGTATTGCCCCAAGGGGGATTGACAAAGAAGTGGTTGAATCCATGAGTGCCACCTTGATGGGGAACTCACTTGATTATAAAGAGATTATGGATATTGGTACTCGTGCAGCCTTGGCTGATGGCTGGGGTGGGTCAATGATTGCTACCGAGCTTCAGGATGTTTTGTTTGGCACACCCAAACCATTACGGTCTAAGGTCAATCTTGGTGTACTCAAGGAGGATGAGGTAAATATCATTGTTCATGGTCATGAACCGCTTCTCTCTGAGATAATTGTAATGGTGTCCAAGCAACAGGATATGATAGACTATGCCAAAAAACATGGTGCAAATGGCATAAATATTGCTGGAATGTGCTGTACTGCCAATGAGGTTTTGATGCGTCATGGCATACCACTTGCAGGCAATTTTATCCAGCAGGAATTAGCTATCATTACCGGTGCTGTGGAGGCTATGGTGGTTGATGTTCAGTGCGTGTTCCAGAGCCTGCCGCAGATAGCCCAATGCTATCATACAAAGGTTATTACAACCAATAAAAGGGCGAAGATACCGGGTGCTGTTCATATTGAGTTTGATGAACACGATGCCATAAAATCTGCACTTGAGATTATTCGTCTGGCGATTGAAAATTACGCAAATCGGGACAAGGTCAAGGTTGATATCCCTGATGAAGCAATTGACTTAGTTGCAGGATTTTCACATGAGACCATAAATCATATGTTGGGTGGTACATTTCGTGCCTCTTACAGACCATTAAATGATGCCATTATTGACGGCAGGATTCGAGGTGTAGTGGGTATTGTCGGGTGTAATAATCCGAGGGTAAGGCATGACGATATTCATATTACCTTAGCCAAGGAGCTGATTGCTAAGGATGTGCTCGTTGTCTCTACTGGTTGTGCGGCTATGGCATTTGGCAAGGCAGGACTGCTGCTTCCAGAGGCGGCAAAATATGCTGGACCAGGATTAGCTGAGATATGTGAGACGGTTGGTATTCCTCCGGTGCTGCATTGTGGCAGTTGCGTGGATAATTCAAGGATATTAATTGCCGCAAGTGAGATGGCTAAAATAGGTGGATTGGGTGACGATATAGGTGGGCTTCCTGCTTGTGGGTGTGCCCCTGAATGGATGAGTGAGAAGGCTATTGCCATTGGACAATACTTTGTTGCCTCCGGTGCACCGGTATTATTTGGCGTAGGATTTCCGGTGACAGGATCTGACATGAGTAATTTGTTGTTTAAGGAATATTGGGATGAGTATAATGCCGTTTGGGCGGTTGAGCCTGATCCAATCAAACAGGCTGAAATACTTGTCAAGTGGATTGATATTGCACGGGAAAAATTGGGGATAAAGGAAAGACCTCAACGCGTGCTTTATGATATGGCTATGAGAAGAGAGCTGAAATTTTAGGAAGGAGGAATAAAACAATGAAATACGAAAAGGTTCTTGATATTATGACCCGTGGGGTAGTATCTGTTCATCTGGATGATTCGGTGCGTTCTGTAGTTGAAACATTGGCTCAGAACAAAATTCATGCTGTGGCTGTTATTGTTCCGGGTGGGGAGGTAGCCGGAGTAATTTCTGAGATAGATGTTCTCGGGTTTATTAATGAGGACATAGATAATCTAACGGCAGAGGATATCATGTGTTCTACCTGTGTTCGGACAATTACTCCACAAACTCCTTTGATAGAGGCAGCAAAGATGATGCGGGAGATGAAGTGCCATCGATTGTTGATTATGGCTGAGGCTCCGCGGGATGATGTGGCTGTAGGAATATTATCTGCAAGTGATATTGTGGCTGAAATGGCAAAGAAAGACTAATGTCTCAACAACCTTAAACTGACGCAATGGTAGTAATTCTCATTTTGATATTTTTCCACCGCAGAGACGCAGAGTCGCAGAGAAGAAACGCTGAATGAAGCATATAAATTCTCTGCGACTCTGCGTCTCTGCGGTTC
>JAZDHC010000060.1:0-4845 GCA_043806395.1 Candidatus Desantisiibacteriota bacterium
CCCGGCAACAACCCTTGCCGGCCTGCTGGTCGGTGTTGAGGCATAGTCAGTTTGGGATGCAGTTACTGTGTATGTGCCTGGTGGTAAATTATCAATGGTGTAATTCCCGTCAGCACTGGTGGTTATAGTTTTAGTCATAGCACCAATAGTAGCCTGAATGGTTGCCCTTGAGCCACCAGTTACCCGGCCTGATATGCTGCCATAAGGGTTAATCACCATCAAATTTACCCTTTTGCTCCAAACATCCCCTGTCCCGGCACTCACCTGTAAAACCATATCCTTTGAGTCCCCTACCGTTGCATTAGCAGCAATATTAAAGCTAAAGGTAGCTGTGGCAGATTGATTGACACTAAGGGTTCCAAGATTTATCTCATTTTGGCTTAATCCTGTTACCCAAGCTGGCAAATCTTTCTTACTTATTTTCAACTGCTGAATGGCAAGGGCACTATTGGTATTACTTATCCTTATATTCAAAATATTGCCATTAGAATCAGGAAAGACATCGTATGCCCTTGCATTGTAGCTCAGTAATATAAAGCTGATAATCAATAAAATACCATTTTTCATGCTCTTAACCCCTTTGTAAGCGTTCAGGATGCGTAATCCCATCATTATCTGTCAGCCCCAAATCCACCTACTCCCTTTCTGAGAGCTTATCCACTATACCCACCAACTCTTTAACGCCATCAATCCTCATGACGAAATTCAATTGTCCAATATTATATAACGATTCATACTCCTGCACCTCAACCTCAACCAAATCACCATCAATCACGGCATCCTCGCCAGAAATACTCCGTCCTACCTTGAGTATCCTTGCCCCCAATTGCTTGATCTGCTCCTGAAAATCTGCTGGCGGCATGTCGCAGAAGATGGTGGCATGGAGGATAGGGGTGCTATCATGAATAATTGGGGAAAATGGTAATTCTGGTGCAACATCTGATGAGTCTTCAACTTGGCTTTGGTTGTTTAATATGCTATCCTCCTGTATGGCAATATCTTCTGCCCGGACTATGGTGCAAAATGATAGGATTAGGATGAGGGAGATGAGTAGTTTATTTGACATTGGTATTCTCCTTTGTTTTGTATATTTGTAGCTTCTGTATCCCTTTATGTTGTGTAAAATTTTCCAATCTTGCAGGCTTTAAGCCTCACGATTACCAACTTTGTACAAGAAATCTACTATCCTTCTCTTACTTTGGCACTGGTTTCCATTCATACTTCACTACATCTATACCGTCCTTGTGAAATTGAAGACAATAGATGTTGCCTGCAGGAGTAACTACATAACCATGACCCCCACTACAATAAGTTGGTGTATCGGGAAATCTTATTTGTGTGATAAAATTCCCTTGAGAATCATATTTATACACTATTCGATCGTAATTTATATAAAGTATTCGTTTGCAACCCAAAGAATATCCTTCCCATAATACAAGTGGTTTTTCTCTTTCTATATCACCATTTGCATAGATATTTCCATCACCATCTACATAATCAACGCATAAACCATATTTCAAATCTTTATAATCAGGTATGTTAACTTTTACGGAAAGTGTTCCTATAACAGGTGCTTTTTGTTGAGTCTCTTTTATTTGTGTAGAAAAGAGTGTAAAACTTCCAGTTGACTCTTTAGCAGAACTATAGGTTTCTATTTTTATTTCTTCTGCCTTTTCCAAACTTGAAGACATTGTATGTGTAGCCTTATATTCTCTACCTTTAGTATCAATTAATGGAGATTTAAAAACACCTTGAATTTCTGCTATTTGTGGTATCTGTGGTGCTAATGCTCGTGCCTGATTTCTTTCTTGCTCCTTTTGCCCAAAAGTACTATATTTAACAGTATACATAATTTCTCCTTTAGAATTAAATTTAGTTGTATAATCTCCAGATGATACAAATAGATTTCCTTCCTTATCTCCTCTAATATCTCCCATTTCATTTATTGTAAGGATAAGTTTGCCATCTCTACTAAATTTTTTTATTTTTCCATTCAGTTCATCAGTGAAATAAATATTTTCTTGAGAATCTACTGCAAATTCTCCACATCCTTGTCCCGGTTCGCCTTCTACATTTCCATCACCTATAACTCCAATTTGATTACTCCCTGTTCCATAACTAAGTGTAAAAAGCACCTGTGGAATGTATCTCATTTCTTGATTTTTTAACTCCTGACATATTCCTTCTTTTCCATGAATCAAGAAAAACCCTGATAAAACAAAACTAATGAAAAATAAATTTTTCTTCATGGCGAATCACCTCCTATCTTAATCGTCTAATTTTATATCCCTTTTTTATATAATAATCTATAAGTGGTCTCGGCAATAATGGTTTCCAAACTTTACTAATTCCTCCTCCCGCTGCTTCAATTATTTGAACTTTAATAATCTTAGGATCACTCCTATCCACTGCATACACTGTTACTACATGATCACCAGGGTTATTCAAAATATCCCCTGGTTGAATTTGGGCAGAGGTAATTTCATCCGATACATCAGGTAGTCCGCTTGTTGTTTTTCTCCACGGATTCCAACCATACCCAGCAAACCTTGCCCCACAAGAAACTAACCCTGAACAATCTATCCCATAACCTTCATATGCACCATCTCCACCTACAGCATTACCTGTCTTACCACCAAACCAATATCCGCCCCATTCATATGGGATTCCTTCTGTATCATTTGAAGCAGAGGATTGTAAGAAAGCTGTCAACCAACGAAGATATTGTGTAGAACGGTCATTCTGTCCTACAGGTGTATTATTCCTTCTTATACTTATTCGTGTGGCAGATTCACCACTTAAAGACTTGACCGATTGAGTACCTAATGTAACAATTCCTACATATCTTCTTGTACCAATTTCGAAGCTGCTTTGTGTTCCCCAGTTTGATACAACGGTACTTGTGGCAGTAGTAGTCCAATAATTCCGATTAAAATCCGTATTACTTGCTGGTACTGTGGTATAATAGTATATTTCTTGCCAATTAAATGATGGTTGTTGCTGTCCTGTTGGCCATTGATAAATTAGTGTATTGATTGGTAAGCTCTGTATATTATCAAACTCAAGAGTCAATGCCCCATTATTCCCAACACCATACCAGTATCCATCATTATTAACTAAAGTATCACAATAAGTCTTCGTCCCATTACCATCATTTGCAAAGACAAATGTCTTTATTGTAACTGTATCATTATCAAAGGGATATGTCCTTGTCCTGTCCGTATCATTGTGATAATAAATCCTAACTTTATCCAATTTTACTACTAATAGTGCCGTCGTCCCCACCGCCACATTAGACAACCCCGACCAATTCAGCACCTCATCCCTTGTTTTCATAGCAAAATAGTATCGGGTATTTGGCACTAATCCAGTCACCACAAAACTCTGTTGACTACCAGCAACTCCTGTGGCAGGTTCATTTACGCATTGAACAGCATTAGCCCAATTAGTCTCCGTTATCGTAACCGTAGCATACCGAATATCATACGCAAATGCTGTGCCAGAGGTGCCATCATCTCCGGGTGCAGTCCATGTAAGAGTAATTGAGCCAATCTGTAGATCAGTTACTTGTAGGGTTATAATCTGTGCAGGCAGGGTTGTATCCGGTAATACCTTTGGACCCTGACATTTCATTGTCGGCATGCTTGGTACATTGCAATAATTCATAGTCTCAAAGTAATAAGTATAGGCGTCCGAAACATATGGCAATGTACCAATATATTGATACTGCTTACCTATTGCAGGCTTATTACTATCCTTTGAGCTCATGGCAAACGGACTATTTGGTATATCCTTGCCACCACACAGGATATGTATCTTGGGATAGCCAGGATATGGTACATAGTTTCCTGCATCCATATATTTAACCTTAAATGTAAATCTTGTCTGTCCAACCTGACCCAGAGCAGGTGTATTTTCTCCATCAGACAGGGCTGGTGCATATACCACATACGGACCCTTCTTCATGCTGAGAGGAATACCTGTAGCAATTAGACCATATGAATCTTTGGCAGCAAAGCTATGATAGTATATGCCTGGATCTAATTTGATCTCAGCCCGATACAACATCCCTTCTGCATATGTCCTTGTTCCCACAAGCATCATTGAATATTCTACAGTCTTCCTATCCTTCTGGATTTTAACAACTGGATACCCTTCACTTGGTGCATCATTATTAACATCTTTATACACAACCTCAAATACAAACGACTGCTTTGGTTCACCAAACGCCGGCACAACACCTACATCCTTACCAACTGGCCAGTAAAGTGTTGGGGCAATATTTTTACCACTTACGGTTGGTCCCATCATCCTCGTACTTGCAGCACCACCAGCTGAAACACCATTGCTATCCTCACCCCTGAACTCATATGAATATTCCCCATTATTCATCAACTGGACACTAACATAGTAGATAACACCCTTCTTATAATCCTTATCCACTGAATTTAATGGCTTCATGAGATAGCCTGCCTTTCGTGGTGTTATATCTTCTCCACCTACAAACAGATGGAGTCGTGGAGAATCAGCATCCGGGGCATCACCATCAATATCCATATACCGTATCTTAAAGACAAACTGTGTTTCATTCTTACCCTCATGAGGCTCAAGCCCATCATACTCATACCCCATATACGCTGTACCAAGCCACGAAATAGCAGGTGCATTACTAACCACTGGCCCCTTCTGTCTGCTGGTTGGTATCCCTTGAGCTGGAATATTATTGATATCATAGGCTACAAATTGATAGCTATAAACACCTGTCAGAGGCAGCTTCACGCTATAGGTATAGAATTTACCTTTTTTATAGTTAGTATCTAATGGGTCAACATGAGCCATAGTAAA
>JAZDHC010000061.1:0-3940 GCA_043806395.1 Candidatus Desantisiibacteriota bacterium
TATGTGTAGGTACTCTCTCATTTGCCGTCCACGAGTAGCGGAAGGCTTCAGCCTTCCATCCATTGGAGGGCTGAAGCCCTCATCTACATTATTATCGTAGGACTCGCAAAACACCATTTTCTCATTTTGCGTAAGTCCTAAGAGGGTAACAAATTGAGCAAGAAAGTATCTATGTTTCCCTAATTCCCCCTTAATAAAGGGGGTTAGGGGGTTGTAATCCCCTCTTGAGAGGGGTGGACGCTACTGCGGACGGGGTGTGTTATCCTCTGTATCATCTGTGACCTGCGGTGAACAATTTTGAACCATGCCGAAAAATCTTAGGGGCTGAATAAGTACCATAATAATATAACACACAAACAAGTAATTGTCAAAGAAAAAATAGGAGCGGTGAAAGGGATAGTATGGTGGTTTCAACATATTACTTGATCTGTGCCAAATTTTCTTGACATATAAGTAAGAAAAAATTTGCTATTCTATAGTATAATGTACCTGTAGCTCAATTGGATAGAATAACTGTTTTTGGACCCATACCCAGATATTCAATATTCCCCCACTATGATTGGAAGGAACATATCATCGTGCCGAGATCAAACATTGTCCAAACAACAATAGCTGAGTAGTTACGAAAGAATAAAGACAGAGCGGGACAAAAAAGAATTGGAGATAAACCTGCAAAAGACCTCAAGTAGATTAAAAGATGCTTGCAGGTATATTAGAAAAAGGGATTGTGGAAAATATACGGGGCGGACAATATGAACTGGCACTCAAAGCTGATGAGTATAAAAGTAATATAAAAGAGGCTAACGACTTTGTCGAAGAGGCAAAATCCTTGTTTTTTGATGATGAGTTTGAAAGGGTGAAAGAATCCTTGCTAAAGGCAATATCCCTTGATGAGAATAATCTTGGAGCATACAAATTATTGAAACAGCTTGTTGAGCAACATCATTTTCTAAAGGATAAAGAAATAGAAAAAGCCATAACAAGATATGATGAAATACTCTGGTATGAAATAAACAGATGCAGAAGGGCTATGGAATTGATTCAACAAGACCCAAGCGTTAAGGAAGAAGAAAAGGAATATATCCAGATTAGGTTGGAAAGATTAGAAAAAGAGTGTGGGGGAAGCCTGATTAACGAGGACAAACTGTTTCTGGAAACGCTGCAATTGATTAAGAAGTTGCAACGCAATGAATTAGAAGGAGATGGAATTTATGATGATTTGGAATTCGGTGAGCTATTACAGGTAGATTTTATCAAAGCTATGCTGCAAGAGATTCCGGGCAGGATTGCAAAGAGAATATTTGACCACTGGAGATTAACCATGACAAAGGAAGAGATAATGTTACATATCCCGCTTTGTTTTTATGAGATAATAAAAAACCAACTCGTAGTAGAGGAGGCTAAAAATCGTGATTCTTTAGTCAGCTATCTTCAAGAGTCGCTTTTTTACAAGCTCATTGATGAGATTGTGGCTGAAAATTATGGAATAGATATTAACGATTTGCCTCGTATAAGGAAACTTAAGAAGGCTGAACAGGAAATCGAGCAGGAATTGATTAATAATGGACAAAGCAGAAAGGCAAAAGATGAGGAAATTATAAAAAGGATGGGATGCAGCAGACAAGAGTATGAACGGATCAAGGCTGAGCATGTAAAGATTCAGAATACTACTCTGGATGTAAACGGATAACCACATAAGGGATTGGAGTCAGCAGGGATAATCCTCTAACCTTTGTCCGAGTACTCCGTCGGGATGACATCATCGACAGGTCGTTACGGAACTACAGTTGTCGTAGGGACAGAGCCTGCCCCAGCGACGGCAGGGGGCTTGTCCCTGTCCGTAAAACGCATCAAACGGTCACAAACGCAACGGATAATCAACAGACGGACACCCACAAGGGGATGTCCCTACGGAATACGGACAACATATTGTATACATCTTATGCCAAATGCTTATTCCGTAACAGCCTGTCGAGTGAAGTGGCACGGGTTTCCAGCCCGTGGAGTTAAATTATGGGCAAGATGTCCATGCTATTACTACACTTTTGCAAGAGAGCGTGGGTGTATTTCACAATTTGTACCTTTTCTATGGTAATTAATCCGCCACAACCAACTTGCTCAAACAGATCATGCAGTTTTGGTATGAACGCATCTATCTTTGTTTCCTCATCTACAATCTCAATAATAATTGGGAGGTCTGTTGAAAGATCGAGGATTTTGGTTGTGCGGATATGGCTTGTATGTCCAAAACCAAGAATACCCCGATAGACGGTAGCACCGGCAAGCCCCATATCTTTTGCTTGACGGACAATGACTTCATACAGGGCGATGTGATGGACTTTGTCTGCTTCTCCCAGAAATATTCTCAAACTCTTAGCTTCACCCTTTAATTCCATATTCCACCTCCACTTTTGATTAACAGTTTGACAGCAATTGACCCTCCGTAAAACGCAATAAATGAACCTATAACGGTTATGCCTATGTAGAAAGCAGCATGCATATATTCCTGCGGTTTTAAGAATTGTGCTGTCTCATAGATCGTAGAAGACATTGTTGTAATTCCCCCACAGAAACCGCTTACCAATAAAAGCCTTGCCCCGGGAGAGAGGATTTCTGTTACTGCTGACAGTTGTGTAATGGCTCCGATACAGAAGCAGCCGATGATGTTTGCGGCTATCGTGCCCAGAGGAAGGGAGATTGTGTATCTCATCGATAACAAGCTGATTCCATACCGAGCTATACAACCTATGGAACCACCGAAGCCAACAAGAATTGCGTTCATCAGAACTTTGGACATTGCTTGTTTCCTTTTGTAATGATTGTTTTGTAGGGGTAGGGCTTGCCTCTACCCTTCCCAGAAGAATGTTTGACTACAAATATTGCAATCTGTAGCTGATTTTTCTTGACATATAAGGAAAAATTTGATATTCTTATAGCATAATGTGCCCGTAGCTCAACTGGATAGAGTAACTGACTACGAATCAGTAGGTTGGAGGTTCGAATCCTCTCGGGCACACCAGTTGAGTTTATCCTCTTGGACAACAGCAATTTCTGTCATTTCGAACTACTGTGAGAAATCTTTGTTGTGTAATCTCACCCCTCTCAAGAGAGAAGAACAACCCCCTGCCCCCTTTTTAAGGGGGAATATCTGGCGGAGAGGGTGGGATTCGAACCCACGTGAAGGGGATTAGCCCTCAAATCGATTTCGAGTCGACCCCGTTACGACCACTTCGGTACCTCTCCGGATGTATAAAATATGCCGCTGATTTATTATTTCCCCCGGCGTTCTCTGAAAAATGCCTGCAAAAGCTCTCTTGCCTCTTGTTCTAATACCCCACGAATTACCGCAATCTGATGATTTAAGCCTGGATTTTGCACCAGATTTACTACAGACCCACATGCTCCAGCCTTTGGATCATCTGCACCGTAAACTAACTGCGTAATCCTTGCCCAGATCATTGCTCCAGCACACATGCCGCAAGGCTCAATGGTTACGAACATAGTTGTCCCAGGTAATCGCTGATTACCCATAATCAAGGCTGCTCGTTGTATGGCAAGCATCTCAGCATGGGCTGTTGGATCCCTGCGAGCCTCTACCTCATTATGTGCCCTGGCAATAATCTCTGATTGAAGGGTAATTACCGCTCCAATAGGCACCTCTCCACATTGATATGCCTTTTTTGCCTCAAGAAGTGCTTCGCTCATAACGAATGCAAGATCCATTCTCTCATCCTCTCCACATCAGAAGATATTTCGCATTGCACGCTCCATATTTGCTGTGAATTCCATAATTTAATTAAAGGGCACCTCTAAAAACCCACTAAAGCCGCGCTGGCAGCGTTGCAAAGCTGCTCAAAATGCTCATTTACCACTTGTAAACTGCGCTTTTTCGCATCTTTGCGCCTTGCCATCATCGACTTGATTGAGTTTTTAGAGGCGC
>JAZDHC010000062.1:0-11873 GCA_043806395.1 Candidatus Desantisiibacteriota bacterium
GGAATAAAATAATTTTGTCATTTGTGATATTGCACAGAAGATCAAGTTTATCATAACATGCTTTATATTGCAAAAGGTATTTTATTCCAGTCCCTAAGCAGCTACAAATGTGTTTGAAATAACAATAGCTGAGTAGTTACACACAATCAACAATTAAGAGTAAACTGATAATGGAATTACTCAGGTGTTTTTGCTGAAGGAGGATATTATGCCCAAAAAGATTCTTGCAGTTGATGATGATATTGCTATTGTCAGGATGATTGAGTTTAAGCTAAAGGCGGCTGGACTTGAGGTTGTTTGTGCCTTTAATGGTCAGGATGCCCTGGACAAGATTTTAGAGGATAAACCAGACCTGATTGTCACTGATATTAATATGCCTCTAATGACTGGTATCGAACTTATCCGCCAACTAAAGGGGTCTGCCCAGACAAAGGATATTCCGATAATAATCCTTTCTGCCAGAGGGGAAGATGAACAAAAAGAAGAGGCTAAGCAAATTGGAGCAAATGTATTTGTAAATAAACCTTTTGCACCAAGCAAGCTTTTGGAAATAGTCCAAAAGATGGTAGGTGGTAATTACTCAGCGATGGAAATTTACCACAAAGATACAGAGAAGAATTAATCCGCAGATTACGCAGATTACACAGATGTTCTAATAAAAGAAAGACAACAAACAAAAAATCTTAATCTGCGTAATCTGCGTAATCTGCGGATAATCTTATTCTGAGTCTATGGTGAATAGTTATGGTAGGTGAATAATTATGGATAATGCAAAGAACTGCGAACTTTCTTTGATGACCCAAAAACTTCTTGAAACATATGAGGAGTTAACCCTTGTCTATGACCTTATCTCAAAGATAGGGGGTATGCTTGATCTAATAAAGGTTTTTGATAAAATTGTAGAGGAAGCTGTAACTACTTCTAAGGCTAAATGGGGTGGGATTTTCCTGATTGATGAATTAAATGGCAAGGTAGACTTAAAGGCATCAAAGCCAGTAGATAAAATACCACAAAAACTCATTGAATATAGTTGTGAAAAGGGCTTGATTCATCAGGCAATCCAGGGAAACAGGTCAATTATCGGCTCTGAGATGGATTTCTTTATCATGGTTGTCCCTCTCAAGGCTAAAGATAAACAAATTGGTGCTATTTATTTATGCGATAAGATGGATGGGGACTCATTTTATTCTACAGAGATGAAATTGATAGAGACACTTGGATTTATTGTTTCTTTTGTCATTGAAAATGCAAGGTTATATACCAGTCTCCAACAACTATTTTTTTCAGCCGTTGAGTCACTTTCATTTGCTATTGATGAAAAAGATTCTTATACCCATGGGCACTCAAGGCGGGTTACGCAATACTCCTTAGAAATAGCCGAAACACTTGGATTGCCAGAGGAAGAAAAAACTATTCTTAAATTAGCTGCAGTACTGCACGATGTAGGTAAGATTGGTATCTCGGAAGCCATCCTTCATAAAAAAGGGAAACTGGATTATGAGGATTGGGCAGAGATAAAACAACATCCTATGAAAGGGGTTCATATCCTTCAACCTATGGAAGAATCTCAAGGGATAGCGACTCCTGTTGATATTAGATTCAAGGATATACACGCTATCATAGACGGGGTAAGGTATCACCATGAACGATATGATGGCAAAGGCTATCCAGAACACCTTCTGGGTGAAGGTATTCCTCTTATTGCCAGAATTATTGCTGTGGCTGATGCCTATGATGCTATGACCTCTGACCGTGCTTATCGAAAAGGGATGAGTAATAGAGATGCTTGCCTGGAACTTAAATCTAATGCCGGACAACAGCATGATCCAGAGATTGTTAAGGTGTTTTTGAAACTCAAAGGAACTGCTAAGTAGGGGCGAACCTGTGTGTTCGCCCTATTGATGTCCCTCGCTGGTGGGGGTAGGAGTGGCAATGAAAACTAAAAAGCAAAAATGTCCATGGTTGTTAATTGGTATTGTGATTGGTATCCTTGTTTCAAGTTTGTATGGCAGCGGCTTGTTGGATAGGATAGAATGGATGGTATATGATCTGAAATTCCAGCTTCGAGGGAAGGTGGTTTCAGACAAAAATATAGTTATTGTTGCCATTGATGAGCAAAGCCTGAAAGATCTTGGAAGGTGGCCGTGGGGTAGAGGATGCCATGCTGAGTTGATTGATAAATTATCCCGAGCAGGTGCCAGAACCATTGCACTGGATGTGCTTCTGGCTGAACCAGAACAACGAGACCCAGCTGGTGATAAACGATTAGTTCAGGCAACAAAAGCATCAGGCAACATTGTTCTACTTACTGCTTGCAACTTTATTGACGGGAAACTCAAATGGATTAAACCATTCCCTTGCTTAGCACAATCAGCCACAGGGCTTGGTCATGGCGAGTTGGAGTCACCCACAGATGGTGTCCAACGACGGGTCAAATTGGCACGGGAGATTAAAGGGGAGAGGGTTTATGCCTTTGGTCTGGAAATAGTCCGTAACTATTTGAGGGTTAAAAAGATAGATGAGCTTGAAGACTCATTTGCTTTGGGAAATTTAAGGCTGCCGAAGAGGCCCATGTATATAAACTTTACTGGTTCAAGCTATGAACAGATATCCTACTGGCGAGTATTAGCTGGTGAATTCCCAGCTGATTTCATTAAAGGAAAAATTGTTCTGGTTGGTGCCACGGCTAAAGCGATGGAGGATATAAGATTCACATCATTTTCAAAAGGCATTCCCCTTGCCGCTGGAATAGAGATTCATGCTGATATTATTCAAACCATCTTAAAAGGAAATTATATTACTCCACTGAATAGAGTCGGCGTTATTGGCTTAATCCTTTTGTTATCTCTACTTACCGCGATACTTATTCAAGGGCTAAAAATCAAGCATGAGGTAATAGTTATAGGATTAATGCTATTAAACATTGCCATTGCCTGTTTTTCAGCCTTTTATCATCTTCACCTGCAGATCCCTTTTATCCCTCTTGCCTTAGTAATACTCTTAGTCGCTATAAGTGTTATCTTCTGGAAGATATTTTTAGTTGAACAAAAATTAACCGAAAAGATACTTGAGTTTTTCAAGGTTGCCCCAAAAAAAAGGGATATGATAGAACAGGTAGAGGCTATTGCCGAACTCACCAGAAAGTTAAAGGAGATTGATCAATTAAAATCAGACTTAATGGCCATGGTAGCTCATGACTTTCGTACCCCTCTCACTGTGATTAAAGGATATACAGCCTTGATGATAGATGGAGATGCAGGCGATATTAACGAAACCCAGAATGAGTTTTTGAAGGTAATTGATGAGAGTGCGGACAAGTTGCTGAATTTGATTACAGATTTTCTTGATGTGACCAGAATAGAATCAGGCAAATTTGAGATGAAATATGCAGAATTTGATCTTAAAGAATTAATTGTTTCTGCGGTTAAGGGATTTAACGAAATATCCCGAGGGAAAAACATCTCTTTACAAATAAACATTAAGGATGAATTGCTTCAGATAGAGGCAGATAAAGCTCGATTACGACAGGTATTGGATAATTTAATAGGTAATGCCATTAAATATACTCAAGATAATGGCAATGTAACCATAGAGGCAGGACTTGAAAACGAAAATATCAAGGTAAACATTTGGGATACAGGGATAGGCATCCCACGGGAGGAACAGGGAAAGGTGTTTGATAAATTTTTCCGGGCAAGCTCAGGTGCGCAATTTGCGTCAGGCACAGGTCTTGGATTATCAATTGTTAAGAGCATTATTGAAAAACATAACGGCTCTATTATTGTTGAAAGCGAATTAGGGAAGGGAAGTAAATTTACCTTTCGTTTGCCAAGTCAAAAATTTCTATTGACAAAATGAAGAAGGAAGAGTATTATATATAAAATGGCAGAAATGCCTTAAATCTAAGCAGAGGAGGAAAAGAAAGATGATGGAAAAAGTAAATGCAAGCAGGATACGCTATTTGATAGTGGCTTTTTTGATGGGCGTGCTTCTTATCCCTATTCATGCAAGTGCCACCACCACTACTCAGGAACAAGAAATTATCCTGACTAAGGTGTCTGGTCGTGTAGAGGTGCAAAATATTGGTGAGGTAAAATGGAAAAAAGCAGGGGTTGGAATGAAACTTAAATCCAATCAACGCATAAGAACCTTTGAAAAAAGTCGGGCATATCTTGATCTTGGTGAAGGTTCTTCTATGGTTATAAACTCGGATTCTATCATGGATATTCTGGAATTAAAAAAACAAATTGAAGGACAAAAAGGGTTTGCTTCTAAGGTTAAGCTCTGGGTAGGTAAAATTCGTACGGAGATTAAAAAATTAGACGAAGGCTCAAGCTTTGAGGTTATTACACCTACAACCATAGCTGGTGTTAGAGGTACTAAATGGAGCAATTCTGTAATGGAGGATGACTCATCCTCAGTTTTTGTAGAAGATGGGAATGTCTGGATGGAAAACTTGGGTGGCAATCAAAAGTACATGGCTTCAAAGGGTCAAATCTCTAATGTCACACCAGATGGAGAGTTATCAATACCTTCGTTTGTTACCCCAGAGCAGCAAAAAGAATTTGAAAAACAATGGCAGGAAGAGGTGGAGCCAGCTAAAAAAGAAGAGGTGAAAGAGACTTTGCCATCATCAGCAGCCTCTGAAGAAAAACCGGATAAAAAAGGTAAAAAGGGCTTAACCTGCGGCGGGCTATTAGGTTCAAAAATGATTGATGGTAAGTACTATAGTGAGCTTATTATTCAGCCTGACATTAGTTTTGGCAAACTTGGTATTGGTCTGAATATCCTTGCACGGTGGAATGAAGATGGTTTCAGGAAGAAGGATTGGGATGATGCTGGTAATATTATCCGTTATATCCGCTGGGCTGAGAAGGGTGATAAGCCCCTTTATGCCCGATTAGGCAATCTGGAAAAGGCTACCCTGGGTCATGGATTTATCCTTAACCACTACTCAAATCAGGGGACTGATACCAGTAAGAATGCACTTGGCTCTGAAATAGATGTTAATCTGAAAAATAGTGGAGTGGAAACCGTGGTTAATAATATAACTGACCCCAGACTTTTTGGCGGTAGGTTTTATTGCAAGCCATTAAAGATGATGAATGTAAATATTCCCATATTGAGCAGGATTGATCTTGGATTAAGCGGTGTAACTGATACTGAACCTCAGCAGGGAACGGGAACCAAGGAAGCTCTTACAGTTTATGGTGTTGACATTGGAATGCCTATTTTTGGCAACCTGCTGAAAGTTTATGCGGATATGGCTAAGATACAGGACTTTGGACAGGGAATGGCTTATGGTTTAGGGGGCGAGAAACATGTTGGCTGGATAGATGCTACTCTTGGGTATAAGATTGAGATGAGAAATTTGGGTGAAAAATTTGTTCCTGGTGTTTTTAATTCCCTCTATGAGGTGATGAGACCGGGTACTTTATCACTCTCTTCTGCCAAAAAGTCAAGTGGACAATATACAGAAATCTCATTAGGGATACTTAAGGCTATTAATATGGGGTTCTCCATGGAAAACTTTAAGGAAGGTGATCCAAGGATACATGGCGAATTGAGCGTAAATAGTGCTTCTATTCCCCTCATATCCGAACCAAATATAGGTGTTTCTCTTTCTTATGATCATCAAAAAAATACTAAAAACAGCGTATTTACTCAGGAGATAACCTATGGGTTGAGCAATAACATAACCTTAGTCTATATCTATCGAGGGGTTATTGATAAGAATGGGGTAAAGACTAAAACCGCATCCATGTCAACAAAGATGTCGTTTTAAGGAATCAAGGGTATTTCTCATGTTTGTGTAGGGGCAGGTCTTGTACCTGCCCTTTTTGCTTGGTATTACTCAATGTTCAAGCTATGTTCGTTCGTTTAACATGAATGTCAATAGGTAGCAACTTGGGTTATTTTAATCGCGACTAAAAATGGAGCGAAGAATAGATGAAAGGTTTTACCCTCATAGAAATATTGGCTGCTTCAGGAATCCTCGCAGTACTTGCTATCCTTATCCATGGTTCATTTAATATTTCCGCCTCTATCTGGAAAGAAAGGCAGGAATATATGGAGCAAGAACAGGATGCAAGGATAAGCATGGATATTATCAGGCAAAAAATTTCATGTACATATTTTTCCCCATGGCACAGGGAGACAGGATTTGGAGATAAACAGGATGAGATTGAGTTTAAGGCAGCAATGAATAAGGGAATATCAAGGGTAAAATTTTATCTTAAGCAGGATGCGGAAGGCGATAAATGCCTCTGGATGGACGAGGCAATTGGGACAGAAATAAATAGTACTCAATTGTGTATGAGAGTAAATATGTTTGAGGTGAAATATGACTGGTTGCAGGAGGGATTTCCACAATTGGTCAGAGTTCATCTTGGCTTAAAAGATATGGATATACAGGAGATGATTGTTCCTGTAAGGGTAGAAAAATACCATGAATAAACAATATGGTATTGCCCTTATTTTAACACTATGGCTTGTCCTTGCCTTAGCAGCTATGGCTTCAGTCTTTGTCTCATTGATTCGACTTGAGGCAAAGGCAGTAAATAACCAGAAATTTGTTGCATCTGCCCTTGCCCTGGCTGAGGCAGGTGTTGTTCATGCCACGGTATTGCTTAAAAATGATACCAATGGCTTTGATTCACTTGATGATGAATGGGCAAAACCAATAGAAGAACAATTAGGTGAGGGGACATATAGTGTCACCATTGTTGATGAAGAAAGCAAGGTAAATATCAATTATGCCTCAGGAACAATCATGGTAAAGCTTGGACTTTCTCAGGATATAGCCCGAGAGATTATTCAATATCGTAAAAATAATGGTTTGTTAGATACCGTTGCAGAGTTACTCTCGATTAATGGAATGGATACAAATTCATATTGCCTCATAAAGGATAGTTTTACAACCTGGAGTGAGATAAATATTAATCTGGCAGACAAGGATGTTCTTGCTGCACTGATGACCGGTTTTGGAGTAGATGCAGATAAGGCAGAGAAATTGGCTGATGAGCTAATAGGTAAGCAGCCCTTTACTAATATTGATAACCTTTCAGAAATTGTTGGCAGCGAGACTTGCCAGATTCTTAAGCTAATTGTGACTACTGCTGGCGGGATTAATGTAAACACTGCTTCAGAACCCATACTTTCGGCATATGGAATTGATCCAGAAATAATTCAGTCACGAACAATAAGCGAGGAAAACCATGGAATTTTGACCACATCATCCAAGTATTTTAATGTCACAGCTACTGGAAATAGCCATGGTGTATGCAAGACAATCCATGCTGTTCTCCATCGTACCCAGAAGGATAAAACATGGGAAATAAGGGTTGTGTACTGGTTGGAGGATGAGTAATATATAACCGTAAGCATTCAGCTATCAGCGTTTAGCACTGGGGGAAATTTCTGATGAGTGAATTAAGCAAGGATGTGGTTGATGATATATGTCGTCACACTCACACAGGTAGACCACTTGGCAGTGAGGAATTTATAATACAGAGGAGAGAACATGTTAGGTCGTGTATTTTGTCCACTAAAGCGAGGACCGAAATGTCCGTGGAAGAAAAAAGAGATTGGAAAAATTTAGTATTGTGTCCCCGAAATTATCGGGAAAAATTTAGTATTGTGTCCCCGAAATTATGTAGTATTGTGTCCCCGAAATTATGTGTCCCCGAAATTATGAAAAGTGATTGACAAACATGATTAACTCTGGTATACTTATCAAATAATTGGGAATAAATAGGGACATCGTTCTATAAAAGCATAGCCAATCAGTGCAGTGAATAGATGGATAAACCGTCCGTTACACTTTATCATTGGACAAAATTAGTAAAAGGAGAGATATTTCTATGAGTACAGCAACCATGGAATTAACGGAAAAGGTCTTAATCCTACCAATGGATGAAAGAGTAATCTTGGCCCAATACATATGGGATAGTGTGGAACATTTCGTTGATCCATGGATTGAAAAGGCATGGCTGGATGAAACAGAAAGGAGATGGCAAGAAATTGAGCAAGGGAGGGTAGAATGTGTGCCAGCCGAAGAAGTAATGAAAAAAGCAAGAGTCAGCCTGAGAAAATAATTTTAGATTATCATCCTGCTGCAATTGATGAGCTTATTGATGGTGCTCAGTTCTATGAATCACAACAAGATAATTTAGGCTACAAATTCCTTGATGCTGTTGATGCAGTATTGGAGACTATTCAGAAAAATCCGTTGATCGGAAGTCCAGATATATTTGGAAGACGAAAATACCATGTAAAGAAATTTCCATACCTTCTTATCTACAAAATAAATAATAAGTTTATCTATATCCTGGCTGTAGCTCATACCAGTAGAAAACCGGGTTATTGGAAGTCCAGGGATACTTAAAAGTATGAGAGAAGAACAGTTTTTGAAATAAATATCGCTGTCCTAATTTTTCACTTTTAATTCAGAGATCGCTGCAAATAGTTTTCAGATTTTATGCGGATTTTCAGAAAAATATTAATTTTTCTTGACAATTGTTTGATTTTATGGTATTATACTGACTGTTGACATTTTGGATGTTTGCCTTGAATGATTTAAGGGGAGATAGGTAAGATGTGGATTTTTAATAAAATATTCGGGGGGGGGGGTAAGTTATTGCAATACATATAGTTATGACTATTTTTGCTTTTCGCTGACTGGGGTAGTACCTGCTAAAAGTGCTACCGCTCTATCAATGACAGGATGTTTTCAGCCTTTCAAATTCCTTGCATTTTCTGCATTTTCTATATTTTCTGCTGCTTTTTACTTTCTTGCCATGTTGCTTTCTTCTGGTTTGTCTGCTTTTGAGTGCCGAGTTGTTAAATTGTTGGTGTTTATAAGTGTTGTGGGTGTGTGCGTGGGAAGCGTTTCTATGCCTGCGCCTGCGTGGGGATATGATTTTGAGACGGGGGATGCGATATATAGGGATGGGGTGATCCTTGGGCAGTGGCATGCTGGGATATATTGGTTGTATACTGGTGGAGACACAGCGAATACTGGAAAGCATTTGGTGCTTAATCAACCAACCCCCAATCCGGCGATTAATATCTTTACTTATTTTTTAGATGAAAATGTGTATCAAGGTAATTACACTGTACAGGAATTAAAAGGAAGCTATACAGCTCGGCTTAAAGTCATTCAAACAGCTAAGAATATCATAGATCAAGCTGTTCCAGTTGCTTATGATTCATTTAATGCTGTAGTATTTAATGGATCTGGCAGGACAGTAAATGATATTGTCAAACTTCGGTGTGATGGCTTTGTTGAATATTGCTACGAAGCCAATGGGTTTATGGTGTGGAAAAGATGGGCTAATCTTCCAAAGCGGGCAAGCATACTTCAGTATCCAGATGATCATTGTAGCCGTCCATCAAGTATTCTCGATGATAGTGAAGAATTGTTGACCCCGACAAATCAAGCCACCCACATATCTCATACCCGCATGTCCCCTGCCACTGGTACACCACCAGCCATAACCATGTTATATCATAATTCTACAGATATAACTACTCCTACCTATTGCAACTCTTTCACCTTCATGTCAGTATATGCTACAGATGATGAAAGCGGTGTTAAGGAAAATAGTTATACTTACAAACAATGCAAATGGCTTGACTCTGGCTTATGGAGTCAATGGGAGACTATTGCTGCCAATAGCACATCATTCATAACAACCTCTGTCCCAGAGGATGGACTTTATGCCTTCTATGCCACTGTTTACGATAAGGCTGGGAATTTAGGTGAGTCTCCAGTTACTTATGTCCAGATTGACACTCTCCCCCCTCCTACCCCCATCATCTCCTCCCCCACTCATCCGGACAAATACAAGGTATATGCGAATAAAATTGTAAACTTTCACTGGACTACTCCGCAAGATGTATCAGGGATTTATGGCTATAGTTATTTAATAGACCAGTCACCTTACACCTTACCGGATGAGATAACAGATATCTCTGGTACTTCTACATCCTTAATAAAAACCGTAGCTGATGGGAAATGGTATTTTCATCTTAAGGCAAGTGATTATGCCGGTAACTGGAGTAGTGTAGGGCATTATGAAGTTAATGTGAATGCTACACTACCCAACATAGGTACTTTAACTGGTATCACCGCCGGCTTAGTCATTGATCGTTCAGGAAGCATGGATGAGGAAAATAAATTACCAAGGGCAATAGAGGCGGGTTGTTATTTTGTGGATGCCTCAGAACAAGGTGATGAAATAACTATTTCTGCTTTCGATGACCAACCACTTTTAGTAGCGGAATTAACAGAAATTACCCAAACAGCCCCTCAAAATAATGCCGTTAAAAACAATCTAAAATCAGCAGTAAACAATATTGCATCAGGGGGCTCGACAAACTTTGGTGCAGGTCTTTCAACTGCTTATAATGAGTTGTCCAAATCTACTAAAAACCAAACGATATTCTCCATTCTTATGTCTGATGGCTACCATAATGAAGGCTCTTACGATGATGAGGTTAATGCTTTCAAAGCCAAAAACTGGCCTATTTACACTATAGGTTTTGGAAAAGGCGATGATGATGAAGATACAGGAGTTGACGAAGATACGCTGAGGCAGATTGCCTCTGATACAGGTGGCTCTTATTACTACGCTGAATCTATTCCTCTTGCTGGAATATATGCCTTAATTACAGGTAAAGTAAAGAAAGAATCTCTCTTAAGTGCTCTTGCTGGTTTTATTTCCAATCTTCAAACTATTACTCATTCTTCAGTAATTGACACTAAAATGGAAAGCGGAAAATTTGTTCTTGCATGGTCAGGAAGTGATATGGATATGGTCTTAATAGCACCAGATGGTAGAGAAATTACCCCTGAGATAGCCGCAACTGATTCTGATATTGAGTATTACAAAGGGGATACTTACCTTTATTATACTGTCAAAAATCCCATGTCCGGGCAATGGCGAACAAAAATCAAAGGGACAGATATCCCTACTCCAGAACAGTACAGCTTATCTATCTCTGGTGCCTCACCCCTAATCAGTAATATCCCTGGCTTTAAGTCTGCTTATAATTCAGGAGAGACAATTAATATTGCCTTGTTTTTAGACGAACTAATCGGTACTCAAACCATTCCCATTAAAGGAGCAATGGTATCAACTCAAATAACAAAACCAGATTCTTCCGTTCACACCTTATCCCTCTATGATGATGGACTTCATCATGATGGCTTAGCTGATGATGGACTCTATGCTACTGATTATACAAATACAGACTTAGATGGCTTTTATCAAATCAACATCACTGGTAGTGGAACTTATTTGGGAGGTCATTTTACAAGACAACTTCAAGAAACTATTCAGGTAGGACAGGCAAGCCCTTCAACCCTTTACTATATTAAAGGCTATGCCAAGGATAACAAAGGAGTTGGAATAAGTGATGTAAAAATAAATTTATCTACGGACATAATACTTGATTCTTGTACTACCGACCAAAACGGCTATTATGAGTTTATAAGTATTGCTTTTGGAACATATACTTTAGCACCATCAAAGGCAGGATATATATTTACACCACCTCAAAAAACCTGTGTCCTTCTTAATTCAAGTCAGGATAGTCAAGATTTTATTGGGGCACAAGATATTCTCTTTGACCCTGACAATATCTTAATATTCCCTAATCCCTTCAAACCAGGCAGTGGTGAGAAGGTGAATTTCCAAGGGCTAATGGATAATGCAACCATCCGCATTTACAACCTTGCCGGTGAGCTGGCGTGGGAAAAACAAGGAATTGTTGACGGTAAAACAACATGGGATGGCAAGAATAATGAGGGTGATTTGGTTGCAAGCGGGACATATATTTATATCATTACTGATGTTAATGGGCACAAG
>JAZDHC010000063.1:0-4608 GCA_043806395.1 Candidatus Desantisiibacteriota bacterium
GACTTACGCAAAACACCATTTTGATCGTCATATTTGGTAGCCATCACCTTTCAATAACACTATATGTGTAGGTACTCTCTCATTTTCCGTCCACGAGTAGCGGAAGGCTTCAGCCTTCCATTCATTGGAGGGCTGAAGCCCTCCTCTACATTATTATCGTAGGACTCGCAAAACACCATTTTCTCATTTCAGGGAGAGGAATTCACCACAGAGACACGGAGAACACGGAGAACCACAAGAGATTTTCAGGGTGTTTTTTAAGATGTTCCCCCCTACGATTTAAGGCAACTTCTTCTGCAAGAAAAGCGAGAAATGAAAAAATAAGGGCATTCTTCATCAATTCTCCGTGCTCTCTGTGTCTCCGTGGTGAGTAGTTACTCCTACTTTATTATATTTTTTCCAAATACCTTTCCACATCTTTAACAAAACCCACTGCTTTTGGAAGTATCTCCTCTATATCTTCTTGTCCAATATCTATTAGTTCTATATAATCGCCTTTTTGCCGAAGTTCAAAGGCACGATGCAATGTCTTTGATAAATCCTTATCAAAGACACCATTTTTAACAAACTCCTTATCAAAAAGAGAAATTGCACCAGTATGCTTGGATGTACCCATTTGTTTTTCTTGAAGAATAGCCAAGACGGCATAATACATAGCATAGTATAAACGATTTATCACAGCTCGATTGCTCATTCCCTCTTTCAACAAAATCCTTGCTTCCTCTAATGAATCATAAGCTTGCTTAAGTCTATATTGGATTAAATTTATAAGCTCCTTTTTCACACCAATACCCCTTCTCGAAAAACATTTTGGATAAATACAGAATCTTTTATAGCAGTATTAATCAACATATCCCTTGCTATTACAACAGGCATAACTATTACATTTTTAGGAAAGCCCGCATTCCATGCACATTCGCTTACATATCGTTCTATCTCATGTGTAAGCAAATCTACCACAACCAATACATCCAGATCTGATTCACTTGTTGCCTTCCCCCTTGCCCTTGAACCAAATATTCTTATCTCCTGTACAGTTATCTTCATAGACACCAGAGACTTAAACATTTGTACAATTGCAAGATCCTTCTTTCGTATTCTACTTGTCATATTTATTATCCCCTAGAACCTGCCCCTCTACACTATCCCTCGCTAACAGGGTTAATGTGTGGAAAAACATTACATCGTGATTTTTCACTTAAGAACTGCTGGCAGCTTCTCATTTATGCCAACTGCCATACAGAGGTTGCCCATTTAGCCATATTTTTTTGTCTATTAGCAATACGACTACTGTCCCATGTGCTATTATCCTCTGAAACTTTTCTTGTTATTTGAAAACCATTTTTTTCATAAACACCCTTTTTCTCATCATATCCCTTGTTACCAACATCACGATTTTCGCTTTGAGTTAATAATGCATAGTTCCCCAAACGATAAATAAATCTGGAATCTGTGTTTTCATCATAGCTGGTCCATTCCTCTTTCGGAGATTCCGGCAATATATGCTCAATGCTATATTTTTCACTTTCGAAGTCATGGTCAATGTTTGAGAGATGTTTTTCTAATGCAAATAAAATATATCTTACGACTTTTTTGTTTCGTGGTATATTAGTACTTAATTCCTTATCTGCAAAAGCCGACCTGAAAATATTATCTTCTGGATAAACATCTTTTTTTAGTTTAGCAATTACATCTATCGCTGTTTTTAATTCGCCATTTGCAATCTTAACAGCAATATTACTATACACTTCTTCCTGTTTTCCTGTATGTAAATTACAAATAACATTATATCTAAACGATATAATACTGCATGCACTCAACAGCTTGTTAAAATCCTGCCCATCAAGTTTCTTATAAGCAGACATCAAAAATGAATATGGTTGACGGACGCTAAATATGTTAAGTTCGTTTATATATTTTTTTTGCTCCTGTTCCCACAGTTCATCTTCTGGATTTTGTAATGCCGCATAAAAATCAGCATTCTCATCAAGATCGCGAATTAGAGAAAAAGCCTTCTCTTTATTTTGAATAGATATTTTTATCGTCTTAAATAAGTTAGTTTTTCTTACCAGTTTATTTTGACTGTTCCAATAAACCCGTAAAAAAGCAGGAAAGCTTTCGCTTCCTAATTTCCTAACAATCGTTTCCCACCGTTCCTCTATCTTTTCCATTTCCGTTTCATGGGGATTTTCGTTACTGACCACAGAAAATAAGTAATTTTTGAGCAAATCAGTAGCAGACAATCTAACCCCACGAGCATTCAGGGTTTCAAATACCTTAAACGCATTTAATTCATCTGTCACCGTAATAACTGTAAAAAACAACCTGTCAGCTATAGAATCAATAAATTTGGCCAATTCTGCACCATCTTTATCTGAAATATCTTTTTTAACCCTTTCTGTAAACCATTCAAATGCTTTTTTAATAAGCTTCTCAGAATAATTTAATCCTCTTGATGGTATGTTTTGTAATGGAACAAGGTAATTTTGATAAAAATTATCGTTGTGTTTATTAAGTTGCAATTTTGACCTCGAAATAAGCGTAACAGGATCTAAATAACCTATATAGATATTACGCAACTGCTCTTCTCGCTTTTTGTTTTTTTCATGATCAATGTCTTTTGATTGAAGCAATTGTAAATTTTTAAGTACTGCCAACACAAGTACACTCAAGGTTGCCATCCTTTGTTGACCATCAATGACATCAAAGTTTTTACTGTCAACAGATTGAAGCACTAAGTAACCCATATAATGTGCCGGCTCTTTATTCTCTTTGCATGTTTCCAATATATCCTGCCACAAGTCATCCCATTCATCCTCTGTCCATGAATAATCCCTTTGAAATCTGGGCACAATATACGAAATACCGTTTCCTATCAATTTTCTAAATGTTTCATTTGAGGTATTAAAATTCATACCAGACATAACTATCTCCTGATTGTGATTATATGGAGTCCAATAAATAATTTGGACATGGTTCAAAATAGAGCAACATATTACTCCGCTCTTGTCCCCGCTGGCATGGGTTAGGGGGTGGAAAATCTCCTCTTTTGAACCATGCCGAATCGAGTATGTCGACAGGCTGTTACGGAATGTGATTTTCTGTCATTTCGAGGGAATCCGAGAAATCTTAATCTCTTGCAAATCAATGAGTTAAAATTCCTCACATTCGCTTAGAATGAAATCCATCTATCAGCTCCATTTTATGTTCATATATCCGTCGAACAAGATTGTTCGTTACGCCAATATAAAGCACATTATTATATTTATTTGCCATCATATACACATAATAAGTTTTCATAATTCCTCAATCAGAATAGGAGACTCCTGCAGGAGTTTATCCCTGTGAATACAGGGGCAGGAGTGACAGTTGTTGGTAACACATAGTAGTACTGTGCAATAGAGCCTGTCATTCCTGCGAATGCAGGAATCTCCTCTTTGTGGCTCTTTCCCTTTTCGTTGCAATAGCTACTTGCTAACAAGCTCCCTCCAATTAGGATAGCCTATACATACTATTTCGACCATACACCATAGCTAACTTAAATTGAAGAAATTACGATTCTGTCTGAATGCAAGACAAAACATGAACAGGGATGACAGTCCTATGCCTTCTGCTTCCGCAAGGCTTGCACTTGAAGCAGCCTTATTCTTCATACAATCCCTACCCTTCATGCTTCTTTTTCAAACACACCTTTTATTTTCTCCCTTAGCTGAGGAATATCTCTTTCAATCGTATCCCAGACAGCATCCATATCCACACCCATATAATCATGTATTAATTTATCCCTCATTCCTGCCATCTTCTTCCATGGTATGTCTGAATACCCTTCCTTAAATCCATCAGACAATCTTTTGGTTGCCTCGCCAATTATCTCAATCTCCCTGATTACACCTGCCTGAACCAGATTACTCTTAATAAAATCTCTATAATTTATACCCTCTATATATTCCTCAATTCGACAAATTGCATCCATGATATGTCTTAAATATACGAGATAATCCTTATTCATCCGTAAACCACCACCATTTCCTTCTTAATCCTATCAATTAGATATGGGCTTATAGATTTCTCAGTGAGCAGATCTACTTTTATGCCTATTGCATCAGATAACTCTTGTTCTATACCTACAATATCCAAAAGGCTTCTTCTTTCTGAAAATTCCACAATAACATCTACATCACTTTCTGGTTTTTCCTCTCCTCTTATATAAGAACCAAAGATTGCCACCTTCCTTACCCCATAATTCTTAAGCATTTGTGCAATCCTTTCAAAAATCTTTTCTCTCTTCACACCAACACCCCTCCCCAAAAAACATTTCGAATAAATTAGGCTCTATTTGCTGTTAGTCTAAAATTCCCTCGAGCTAATTCATCTATCGCCTCATTAACGGTAGTCTCTGCCCTTTGGGGGAAAACCGGGGACAGGGGAAAACCGGGGACAGCACCCATTTTTTCTCGCTGGAAAACCGGGAAAACCGGGGACAGCACCCATTTTTTCTCCATCCCCCTGCAACTCAGCCATTCAAAATTCCCCCTTACCAAAGGAATACAAGGGGTTGCACAGCTCGATTTATTTTATATTGCCTTAAACCCCAATGATACCATCTCA